>SCTX01000031.1 GCA_004298385.1 Betaproteobacteria bacterium
TGAGCGAGGCGCTGTGGCAGTTGAGACAATAGTTGGCGAAGGTGCGCGCGCCGCTCTGCAGGCTGACGACGTCGGTCTGGTTGATCGGCGCCGCGTCCAGCCGCACGTTGGCCTCGGAAGCCATCGCCGCAGGCGATCCAAACAGGACCGCAGGCGATACCAACAGGACCGCAGGCGATCCGATGGCTAACAGCATAATAGCAATGAGGTTCTTCATATTAGTGGGTCACCCTTTCCGGTTCGGGTTTGGTCTTGTCCACCTTGGTGTACCAAGGCATCAGGATAAAGAACAGGAAGTAGATTACCGTGCAGATGCGCGCCGCCACGGTGGCGCGGTCGGCATTGCCGAGCCAGGCGCCGAACTGGCCCCACACGGTGATCGGCTCGGTGCCGAGGTAGCCGAGCACCAGGAACACGATTACGAACGCGGCGAGGGCCCCCTTGAAGTGCGTGCCGCGGTAGCGGATCGACCTCACCGCGCCGCGGTCCAGCCACGGCAGCACGAACAGCACCATCACCGACACCCCCATCGCCACCACGCCGGGGAACTGCGAATTGAACAGCGGCGGCACCGCGCGCAGGATCGAGTAATACGGCGTGAAATACCACACCGGCGCGATATGCGCCGGGGTCTGCAGCGGATCGGCGGGAACGAAGTTGTTATATTCGAGGAAGTAGCCACCCATCTCCGGCGCGAAGAACACGATGAACGCGAACACGATCATGAACACCACCACTCCGAGGATGTCCTTGACCGTGTAGTAGGGATGAAAGGGAATGCCATCCAGCGGCACGCCGTTCGCGTCCTTGTGCTTCTTGATCTCGATGCCGTCCGGATTGTTCGAGCCGACCTCATGCAGGGCGAGCAGGTGCGCCATCACCAGGCCCAGCAGCACCAGCGGGATGGCGATCACGTGCAGCGCGAAGAAGCGGTTGAGGGTCGCATCCGAAATGACGTAGTCGCCGCGGATCCAGAGCGAAAGATCCGGCCCGATGAGAGGGATGGCGGAGAACAGGTTGATGATCACCTGCGCGCCCCAGTAGGACATCTGGCCCCAGGGCAAGAGATAGCCGAAGAAAGCTTCGGCCATAAGACAGAGGTAAATCAGCACGCCGAAAATCCACATCAACTCGCGCGGCTTGCGGTGGGACCCGTACAGCAGCGCGCGGAACATGTGCAGGTAGACGCAGATGAAGAAGGCCGATGCGCCGGTCGAGTGCATGTAGCGGATGATCCAGCCGCCCGGCACTTCACGCATGATGTATTCCACCGAGGCGAATGCGAGATTCGCGTCCGGCTTGTAATTCATGGTGAGGAAGATGCCGGTCACGATCTGGATCGCCAGCACCAGCATCGCGAGCGAGCCGAAGTAGTACCAGAAGTTGAAGTTCTTCGGCGCGTAATACTCGGCCAGGTGCGCCTTCCAGGTCGATATCAGCGGAAAACGCTGGTCGATCCAGGTGAGCAGGCCGTCGAGCGCGACGGAACCGCTTCCGCTAACGGGGGGTTTTTCCGTGGCTGCCATGTGTTATGCCCCTTTCTTGTCTTCGCCGATCAGAATGCGGTTATCCGACAGATACGTGTATTTCGGCACCTCGAGGTTGACCGGGGCCGGCGCGCCCTTGTAGACACGTCCGGCGAGGTCGAACTTGGAGCCGTGGCAGGGACAGAAGAAGCCGCCCACCCAGTCGGCGCCCATCTCCGCCTTGGCCTCGGCCGGCTTGGACTGAGGCGAGCAGCCCAGGTGCGAGCAGATGCCGACCAGCACCAGCACCTCGGGCTTGATCGAGCGGTATTCATTCTTCGCGTACTCGGGCTGCATCGGCACGTCGGAGGCCGGGTCGGAAACCTTGCTATCGACGCTCGCCAGGCCATCGAGCATCTCCTTGGTGCGGCGGACGATCCATACCGGCTTGGAGCGCCATTCCACGGTCATGATCTGGCCCGGTTCGAGCTTGCTGATGTCGGCTTCGACCGCTGCCCCGCCGGCCTTGGCGCGCTCCGATGGCATCCAGCTTGCGGCAAAGGGCACGGCCGCAGCCACGCTGGCGGCGCCGCCTGCGGCACAGGTGGCGATCACCAGATTGCGTCGCGTCTTGTTTAACCGCTTATCGTCACTCATGGGAAGTTCCTCGATAGACAAGAATTTGCCGTATACAAAAGTTGATAATTATACCTGAAAGCCTCAGCCGGATTAAAGTTTTATGCGATAACATAATGAAATATATGTCTAAAATAGCCATCATCCAAGGCAAGTCCCGATCCGACGCGGCGCTCCCCGCCCTTCCACCGGCAGCCCATTTGGGCAATAATCTCGGAATCGGGAGACTTCCAACAAGCCGTCCACCTAACGGTTCAGTTTCCAGTTTTCGCGCGCCGCATGGCGGCACGCATCGCATAAGCCTCATCTTCGAACGAGCTCAAGGACATGCACGCGATGTACCGACTCTGGCTGACCTTCGCGCAAACAGCCACCATCTGCCTCGCCATCCTGTTCGTCGTCGCTACGCTCAGGCCGGAATGGCTGACGGGAAATCCCGCCACCCAGGTCGAGGTGAACCAGGCACAACCTTCCCCCGTTGCCGGCGCCGGCGTCAAAACCGCCTCCTACAGCGATGCCGTGCGCAAGGCAGTGCCTGCGGTGGTCAGCATTTTCACCAGCAAGGAAGTGAAGCGGCCGCGCAATCCCTTCCTGAGCGATCCCTTGTTCCGCCATTTCTTCGGCGAACGCTTCGAGGACGAGGCGCAACGCGCCTTCGGTCTGGGCTCGGGCGTTATCATCAGTCGCCGGGGTTACATTCTGACCAACCAACACGTGGTCGACGCCGCGGACGAAATCGAGGTGGCGCTTGCCGACGGCAAGAAGTTTGCCGCCAAGGTCGTGGGCAGCGATCCGGAAACCGACCTCGCCGTATTGAAGATCGACGCGCAGAACCTGCCGGCCATTACGCTCGGTCAGGCAGAAAACCTCAGAGTCGGCGACGTGGTGCTCGCCATCGGCAATCCGCTCGGGGTCGGCCAGACGGTAACCATGGGCATCGTCTCGGCCCTGCACCGGACCGGACTCTCCATCAACACGTTCGAGAATTTCATCCAGACTGACGCCGCGATCAATCAGGGAAACTCCGGCGGCGCGCTGATCGACGCATCCGGAAACCTGGTCGGCATCAACACCGCGATACTGTCGCAAACCGGCGGCTCCATCGGCATCGGCTTTGCCATTCCGGTTTCCACCGCCAAGCAGGTGATGGAGCAGTTGATCGAAACCGGCGCGGTGACGCGCGGCTGGATCGGCGTGGAATTGCGGGAGATCACGGCGGATCTGGCTGAATCGTTCAAACTGGGCGCCACCGCAGGCGTGCTCGTCGCCGGAGTGCAGCGCGGCAGCCCGGCCGACCGCGCCGGCATCAAACCCGGCGACATCGTGGTGACGGTGGACGGCAAGCAGGCGAGGGACCCGGACTCCATGCGCAATCTGATCGTGGCGCTAGTCCCGGGCAAGCAGACTACGCTCAAACTGAAGCGCGGCCAGAACGAGCTGGAGCTGCAGGTGCAGGTAGGCAAGCGGCCCGGCGTGAAATGGTCGCGCGAGTAAAAACCCGAATCGGTCATCCCGGGCCGCGCAACTACTTGAGTTGCTTCCGCTCGGCTTCGCCCTGCTCTGCGCGACCCTCCATATCAGCCGCGCCGGGCGCCGCCTTGGCCGATATATCTTCCCTCTCCGTCACGCGCTTGCCGAAAAACCGCTCGATCAGTTGCGCCAGAAGAATCCCTACCTCGTACAGCAGGCACATCGGGATCGCCAGCAGAAGCTGCGACACCACATCCGGCGGCGTGACCACTGCCGCCACCACGAAAGCGCCGACGATCACGTACGAGCGGATGTCCTTGAGCTTCGCCACCGTGACCATGCCGGTGCGCACCAGCACCACCTCGATCAGCGGGATCTCGAAGGTAAGGCCGAAGGCGACGAACATGGTGAGCACGAAACTCAGGTAAGCCTCGATGTCCGGCGCCGGCGTGATGCTCTTGGGCGCGAACTGGATGATGAAGCGGAACACCCAGTTGAACACGACGAAATAGCAGTATGCGACCCCGGCCAGGAACAGCACGGTGCTGCCGAACACCAAGGGCAGGGCGAGGCGCTTTTCGTGGATATAGAGACCGGGCGCGATAAAGGCCCAGGCCTGATACAGCACATAAGGCAGCGCCAGCAGAAACGCCGCCATCAGACCGACTTTGAGCGGCACCAGGAAAGGCGTGATTACGCCGGTGGCGATCATGTGCGTGCCTTCGGGCAAGGTGCGCATCATCGGCAGCGCCAAGAGATCGTAGATCTCGGCCAGCCCGGGCCAGAACCAGAGCAGCGCGAACAGCGCGAACACCGCGTAAATCGAACGCAGCAGCCGGTCGCGCAACTCGACCAAATGGGAAATGAACGTTTCCTGCACGCTCGCCTGGGTTCAAGCTTTGGGCGCGGCCGCCGAATCGGCCGCGGGCTTCGATTCCAGCCCCAAGACCAGTTGCGCCGGAGCGCTCGGGGGTTCAAGCGCAACGTCGGCCGGCGCCTCCCCGGGGCTTGCTTGCGCCTCCGCTTCAGCCTTCGGCTCCCCGGTGGCGGAAATACCTTGGTTCAGGGACTCCCCGGCGGTCCGGATTTCCTCGCCGACCTGGCTCACCGACTCCTCGACCGATTTTGCCGCATCCTGGAAGGTGGACCGGATGTTCTTCAATCCGTCCAGATCCACTTCGCGCTGGATGTCGGCCTTCACCTCGTTGACATAGCGCTGCGCGCGGCCCAGCAGGGCACCCAGTGTGCGCGCGACCATGGGCAGACGCTCCGGACCGATCACGATCAGCGCCACCAGGGCAATGATTATCAGCTCGGAAAATCCGACGTCGAACATTTCAGTGGGGAAGGGCCGGAAGAAAAACGGAGGGAGCGGGGCAGGCCGCCCCCGCACTGGTTAAAACGCAACTTACGCGCTCTTGGACTTCTCTTTGATTTCGCCCTCGATGATGTTGCCGTCCATCTTTTTCGAAGTGCCGGCGGCCTCGGCCGGCTTGTCGGAGGCGCCCTCCTTCATTCCGTCCTTGAACCCCCGCACCGCACCGCCCAGGTCGGCGCCGATGTTGCGCAGCTTCTTGGTGCCGAACACGAGCATGACTATGACCAGAACTATCAGCCAGTGCCAAATACTGAGTGAACCCATGGCTTTACTCCTCAAAGGAATGACCGGGCGAGGGAGCCTCGCCCCCTCGCATCTCCTCCAACCCGACGAAGCGCCGCCAGGATGAACCACCTTGGCCGAGCTTGCCTAACGTTTTATCATCGCCGGCAGAAGTTCCCTGCCGCCGATGATGTGGATATGCAAATGATACACCTCCTGGCGACCGACGCGCCCGGTGTTGATGATGGTGCGCCAACCGTCGCCGCAGCCTTGCGCGATGGCCAGTTTCGACGCCAGCGCCAGCATCTTGCCGAGCAGCAGTTGATGGCCGAGGTCAACTTCCGCGAGCGAGGCGATGTGCGGCTTGGGGATGACCATGAAGTGCACCGGCGCCACCGGGCGGATGTCGTGGAAAGCAAAGATGTCTTCGTCTTCGTAAACCTTGTTGCACGGGATCTTGCCGGCGACGATGTTGCAGAAAATGCAGTCTTCCAAGGCACACCCCTTACTTACGCTCGGCCTCTATCCGGGAACTCGCGCCCCTGGCCGCCTTCTCGTCTATCCCGGAAATGCCCTCGCGGCGTTTTAGCTCGTACAGCACGTCGCTGGGACGCAGGCCGTAATGCGCCAGCATGATGAGGCAGTGAAACCACAGGTCGGCGGTCTCGCCGACGATGCGCAGCTTGTCCCCGTCCTTGGCGGCCATCACCGTCTCGGTCGCCTCCTCGCCGATCTTTTTCAGAATGGCGTCTTCGCCGCGCGAGAGCAGCCTTGATACGTAGGAAGCATCTGCATCTCCGCCCTTACGCGCCTCGACCGTGTCGGCCAGGCGTTCGAGTATGTCACTCATTTCGCTTGTCCTTGAACAAGGGGGCTATGCCCCCTTGTATATCGCCTAAGTAAGAGGCAGGTCTGGCTAAGCCTGGGCTTAGTCAGACCTTCCTTTGTGATATATATCCTTGGGATCTTTGATCACCGGGTCCGTGACGACCCACTTTCGGTCCGCGTATTTCTGGAAAAAGCAGTTGTGCCGGCCGGTGTGGCAGGCGATGCCGCCGACTTGCTCGACGCTAAGCAATATTACGTCCTCATCGCAATCCAGGCGCAGCTCGCGCACCTTCTGCACGTGGCCCGACTCCTCGCCCTTGTGCCACAATTTCCTGCGCGAGCGCGACCAGTATACGGCTTCTCCGCCGGCAACCGTCCGCTCCAGCGCCGCTCGATTCATCCAGGCGAACATCAGCACCTTGCCGGTCGCCGCCTCCTGGGCGATCACCGGCACGAGGCCGTTCGCGTCCCACTTCACTTTGTCGAGCCAGTCCATGTCGGCTATCCAGTGTGAACCGTGCAGCACATATGCTAAGCCGCGAAAAACCGGGCCGGCTCGGCGTCAACGCCTTTGCGCTTTTCGGCGCGCACCCGACCCATCACAGCCTCACCTCGATGCCCCTGGACCGCATCAGCTCTTTCGCCTGGCGAACGGTGTATTCGCCGTAATGGAAAATGCTCGCAGCGAGCACGGCATCGGCCTTGCCCTCGAGTATCCCGGCGGCGAGGTGTTCGAGATTGCCGGCCCCGCCGCTGGCGATCACGGGCACGTCCACCGCCCCGGCCACCGCGCGCGTCAGCGCCAGGTCGAAGCCGGATCTAGTGCCGTCGCGGTCCATGCTGGTGAGCAGGATTTCGCCAGCGCCCAGCGCCTGCATTCTACGCGCCCAAGCCACCGCGTCCAAACCAGTGGGTTTGCGCCCTCCATGTGTGTATATCTCCCAGCGCGGTTCGGCGCCTGCGCCGGCATTGACGCTCCCGGCCTCCGCTGACGGATCGACTCGTTTCGCGTCCCCTCTTGGATCGACTCGTTTCGCGTCGATGGCAACGACGATGCATTGCGCGCCGTAACGGCCGGAGGCGTCGGCCACCAGTTGCGGATTTTGCACCGCGGAGGTGTTGATCGAGACCTTGTCGGCGCCGGCGTTCAGGAGCCGGCGCACGTCCTCGATCTTGCGCACGCCGCCGCCCACGGTGAGAGGGATGAACACCTGCGCCGCCACCGCCTCGATGATATGCAGAATCATGTCGCGCTCATCCGAGCTCGCGGTGATGTCGAGGAAGGTAAGCTCGTCGGCGCCCTGATCGTCGTAGCGGCGCGCGATTTCCACCGGATCGCCGGCATCGCGCAAGCCGACGAAATTCACCCCTTTAACCACGCGGCCGCGGGTGACGTCAAGACAGGGAATGATGCGCTTGGCTAGAGCCATGGTGTGAGAGACGGGGGCGGGAGAAGCGAGGAGGGAGAAAAAACGCCCCCCCGGCTCAGCCTTCTCCCTTCTCCTTCTTCCCCTGTCCCAGCTTATCGGCCATCGCCTGCGCCTTCTTGAAGTCGACCGTGCCTTGGTAAATCGCGCGGCCGGTGATGACGCCGGTAATGCCTTCGGCTTCGATTTTGCACAGGGCCTTGACGTCGTTGAGGTTGGTGAGTCCCCCGCTCGCGATCACCGGCACGATCAACTCGCGCGCCAGCCTGATCGTGGCCTCGATGTTGACCCCGCTGAGCATGCCGTCACGGCCGATGTCGGTATAAATTACGGCTTCGACGCCATAGTCCTGGAATTTGCGCGCCAGGTCGATCACGTCGTGCCCGGTCATTTTCGACCAGCCCTCGACCGCGACCCTACCGTCTTTGGCATCCAGGCCGACGATGATATGTCCGGCGAACGCGGTGCAGGCGTCCTGCAGGAAACCGGGATTTTTCACCGCTGCCGTGCCGATGATGATGTAGCTGATGCCGTCGTCGAGATAGCGCTCGACGGTGTCCAGATCGCGGATGCCGCCGCCGAGTTGTATCGGGATTTTTCCGCCAACCGCGCTTACGATGCCTTTGATCGCACCTTCGTTGCGCGGTTTGCCCGCAACCGCGCCGTTCAGATCAACCAGATGCAGCCTGCGCGCGCCCTGATTCAGCCAATGCCTGGCCACCGCCGCCGGATCGTCGGAGAACACGGTCTCTTTTTCCATATTGCCCTGTTCGAGGCGCACGGCACGCCCCTCCTTGATATCGATCGCGGGGATGATAAGCATGTGTCGTTCTGGCTATGAAGGAAGAGGGAGGACGGACGCCTGGGCGTTCCAGGTCACGGTTTCCAGCTCACGGTTTCCAGGTCACGAAATTGGCGAGCAGCGCAAGGCCGGCAGTCTGGCTTTTCTCGGGATGGAATTGCACGGCGAAAATATTATCCTGCGCCACGGCGCAGGTAAAGGAGAAAGCGTAGATGCTGTACCCGGCCACCAGTTCCGGTTTGCCCGCCTCGACGTAATAGCTATGCACGAAATAATAACGGCTGGCGTCGGAGATGCCCCGCCACAGCGCGTGCGGTTCGGCTTGCATCACCTCGTTCCAACCCATGTGCGGTACCTTGAGCTTGCCGCCCTCGGCATCTCTCATCGCCGCCGGCGGAAAACGCTTGACCTGCCCCGGAAATACGCCCAGCCCGGGTGTATCGCCTTCTTCGCTGCGCTCGAACAGCATCTGCAAGCCGATGCAGATGCCGAGAAAGGGCTTGGAGCGCGCCGCCTCGAGCAGCGCCGGACGCAAGCCCCTGCCATCCATCTCGC
>SCTX01000003.1 GCA_004298385.1 Betaproteobacteria bacterium
CTCGCCCGAGGGGCAGCTTCCCTGGCAGGGCGGCACCGCCTGGATGTAGGTCGGGCACTTGTAGGAATGGTCGCCCTCGAAAATCTTGTCCTGCCAGCGCTTCCACGTTTCGTCGCCTTCGCGGTAGCGGCGGAAGCTCAGCTTGGTGCCGGACAGCTCAGTTGTGGTCGACACTTTTCGTCTCCTCGATGGTGCTCTACTTGGGTCCGAGCCGGATTGCGTTGCTCACCAGTTGGTGCACCCCGCCCACCATGCTCATGTTGAACTTGTAATAAGGCAGAACCTTGCTGAACTGCGCCTTGCAGATGGCGCAGATGGTCGCCATGAAGTTCACGCCGTCCGTATCGACGACGGCCTGCAGCGCCTCCATGCGCGGCAGCGCGCCTTTTACGCGCAGATCGAGCAACTCGTCTGAGAGCAGGCCGCCACCGCCGCCGCAACAGAAAGTTTTTTCGCGGATGGCCTCCGGGTTCATCTCAACAAACTTGTTGGCGACGGCGCGCACGATGGCGCGCGGGATTTCGAACTGGCCGCCCGGCAGGCCGCCCATGCGCGAGGCGCGCGCGACGTTGCAGGAGTCGTGGAAAGTGACCACGTAGCGGTCGTTGGCGCTTTTGTCGAAGGTCAGCGCGCCGCGCTGGATCAGGTCGTAGGTGAGTTCGCAGATGTGCTGCGGCAGCGGATAGTCGGGGTCGAGAAAATCGAACGGGCCGATCAGCGTGTTCCAGAAGCTGTAGGCGACGCGCCAGGCGTGGCCGCACTCACCCACCACCAAGCGCCTTGCGCCCAGGTCCAGAGCAGCCTCGCGCACGCGCATGGCAATTTTCTGCATCTGGCCGTAGTTGCCGATGAACAGGCCAAAGTTGCCCGCCTCCGAGGCGTGTGTGGACAGCGTCCACGGAATGCCCGCGGCGTGGAACACTTTGGCGTAGCCCATGAGGCTATAGACATGCGGCTCGGCGAAAAAATCGGCCGAGGGCGTAATCAACATCACCGCCGCGCCTTTTTCGTCCAACGGAAGGCGTATGTCCAGGCCGGTCTCTTCCTTGAGGTCTTCTTCGAGACTCTGCAAAGTGTCGAGCAGCGCCGGGCCGGGGAGCCCGAGGTTGTTGCCCACCTTGTGCACCTTGCCGATAATCTCGTTGGTGTATTTCGACCCCAGGCCGATCGAGTCCATGATCTCTTTCGCGGCCATGGTGATCTCGGCGGTGTCGATGCCGTAGGGACAGAACACCGAGCAGCGGCGGCATTCCGAGCACTGGTTGAAGTAGGAGTACCAGTCGTCGAGCACCTCTTTGCTGAGATCCTCGGCGCCGACCAGTTTCGGAAACCACTTCCCCGCCCAGGTGAAATAGCGGCGATAGACTTTGCGCAGCAGGTCCTGGCGCGCGACCGGCATGTTCTTCGGGTCGCCCGTGCCGAGGAAATAGTGGCACTTGTCGGTGCAGGCGCCGCAATGCACGCAGGCATCCAGATACACCTTCAGCCCGCGGTAGTTCTGCAGCAGATCGCCCAGTTTGGCGATCGCCTTGTCGTGCCAGCCCTCGACCAGTTCTCCGGGAAAACCGAGGGCCTGTTGCATCGCGGCGTTGGCGACATACGGTTTGCTGTTCGCCATCGCCCCGACTTCGAGGATCGGGATGACCGGATAGGGCTTCAGCGGCGGGGCGGTGATTTCGGCTGCGGCCATGTCAGACCTTTGCCTTTTCCAGCTTGGCCGCCCAGGCGGCGAGGTGGCGCTGCTCGCGCGGATTGTCGGCCTGGTTGCGGCCCGGGCTGAAGAACAGGCCCGGCGCGTGCAACAGCTTGGAATACGGGAAGATCGCGATCAGCACGATGACCAGAAACAGGTGCACGAACAGGCCCGGATGCGCGGGCAGCGGCTGCCAGTCGAAAAAGATCAGGCCGAGGGCGAAAGCCTTTACTGCGACGATGTCGGTGTGGCTCATAAACTTCATCGACAAGCCCGAGACGCCGATGCCGAGGAGCAGCGCCAGCATCATGTGATCGGAGGGCGTGGAAATGTAGCGGATGCGTTCCACCAGGAAGCGCCGCGCCCACAGTGCGGCAAGCCCGCCGACCATGGCCAGGCCGGCGTACAGGCCGAAGGGCTGGACCCAAACCACCCAGAACCATACCGGCTCGGTGAAATAGCGCAGATGCCGCGCCAGCACCAGCGCCAGCGCGACGTGGAACATCCAGCCGAACAGCCAAATCCAGAGATTGGCCTTGAACAGGCTCTCGAACAGCGCCACCTCGCGCAGCATGCGCAGCACCACGCCGCCCGTGGTCGTCGGCGCCGGCGTAGTCGGGATTTTGAGCGGCGCCGGCGTGCGCGCGTAGTCGCGGATGCGCCATGCAAGTCCGGCCGCGCCGAGCAACGTAGCGGCGTAGAACAGAAGCGCAAACACCACTGTCGCCGCGCTCATCGGAGACTCATGTCACCGGCGAGATAACCGCTTTAGATGCAGCCAGTCGGTTTGGGCAGGCCGGCAATTTTGCACGCCTGCTTCGCCGGGCCGTAGGGAAACAGCTCGTACAGGTACTGGCTGTTGCCTTTTTCGGGTCCGAGCTTCTTGCCGATCGACTTGGTGAGCACGCGCACCGCCGGGGCGATCTGAAACTCGTTGTAATACTCGCGCAGAAAATTGACGACTTCCCAGTGGTTGGGCGTCATGTCGATTTTCTCTTCCCCGGCGATAAGCTTGGCGATGTCCTCGTTCCATTCGGCGAGATTGACCAGATAGCCTTCCTCGTCGGTTTCGTACGTCTTGCCGTCTACCACGATTGCCATATGCACTCCTCTTTGTGTGCTTGATCCCGCAGGGGACGATCTCCCCCGCGCTCCCCGCAAAAATCCGGGACCGTAACAACTCTTCCGTTACAGCCGCCTAGACCATTACCGCTAAAGCCAGGACTGGCAGTTCCTGTGCTGCGCCACCAGTTCGACGAACCCCGCGTAATCGATCGGTTTCACGCCATCGGCGAGCGATTGCGCCATGCCGCGCGCCTCCAGATCGGGGGCGAGGACATAGATTTGGAGGTGCGCCGACGCGGCCCGCAGCTTGCCTTCCCCGGCATGGCCTCGCGTCGCGGCGTAGACACCGTCCTCGATCAGCAGCACTGCCGCGCCCGGCTGCGCGGCCGCGAGGCAGCTATCGAGCGCGCTGCGTTCCAGCGGCGACTTGTTGACGATATGCAGCATGGTTTGCCCTTAAAGTCCCTAACAATACGAGGGGACATCCCCCAAGGGGACTTCCTCCGGGGCGCGTCCCCTCGTGCTCCCCTAACTCAGTCGCCTAACGGTAATTCCGTTAGGCGCCCCTAAACTTTCTAAAAACTGAGCAGCACGTCCTGCTCTTCCATCAGCTTGCCGATCTCGGCCGCGCTCTTCACCTCCACCGGCACGCACATGTCCTCTTGCGACAGGCCGCGCGCTTGCAGCGCCTCCTTTTCCACGTACAGCTTGTTGACGTCGTAGTCGTCGAGCGCGCGGTAGGTGGGCTGGAAATTCTTCATCTCGATGCCCTTGGTCTGATGACCTTTCTTCAGTTGGTACACGCCGTCGTCCATGAATACCAGGCTCACCTCCTGGTCGAAGGCGGCCGCGATCAGCACCACCTCGAGCGACTCCAGCGCGTAGATCGTTCCGTACGGCGCCTTGCGGTTCACGTACATGATTTTTTTTGCCGTTCCCTCGCTCATTGTGCGCTTCGCCTCCCGCGTCTATCAGTCGCCGAAGGTCACCATCCGGTCGGCCTGGATGCTGGATTCGATCAGTTGGCCCAGGCCGGAAATGCGAAAGCCCGCCGCCAGGTTCTCATCCTTGATGCCGCGCCGCAGCGCCGCCGCCACGCATACCACCAGATCGACCTTGTGTTCCGCCGCGAACTTCGACCAACGATTGACGATGTTGCGATCGTCCTGCGGCGGCTCGGTAAGCCGGCTCGCGTTGTTCACGCCGTCGTGATAGAAAAACACGCGCTGGATCTGATGCCCGGCCGCCAGCGCCGCCCGGCAAAACTGGTAGGCGCTGTCGGAAGCCTGGTGCGTGTACGGGCCTTCGTTGACTAGGATGCCGAAGTTCATAGCTACCTTCTGAAACTCTGATTTAGGGGATCTAAAAGGGGGCATCGCCCCCTTGTTCCACTTACTCCTAGAACCGGATGTGCGTCGACGCGTTGAGATTGGCGCGGCTGCCGCGCCAATCGTCGATCAGGTACTTGGTGAAGGTCAGTCCGGTTTTCTCGAAAAAACGCGGCCAGCCGATGCGCTCGACCCAGTCGGACAGCCGCTCCCACGGCCGCGCGTCCTCCTTGTAGACGCGCAGGATTTTCTTCACCACCTCGGCGACCTCGGGCCAGCGCGGCGGGTTGTTGGGCAGTCCGGCAGCGACCATTTTCATGAAAGTCGGCTTGGCGCGGGCATTCGAGTTCTTGCCGCCCACCCAGATCGCGAGCTTGGTGTGGTCGGGATCGTTGATCTGCATCGGCGGGCACGGCGGGTAGCAGGCGCCGCAGCACATGCATTTCTTCTCGTCGACTTCGAGCGAGGGCTTGCCGTTCACCAGCGCGGGCCGGATGGCCGCCACCGGGCAGCGCGCCACCACCGCCGGCCGCTCGCACACGTTGGCGACCAGATCATGGTTGATCTTGGGCGGTTTGGTGTACTGCACGATGATGGCGATGTCGGCCTGCCCGCCGCAGTTGATCTCGCAGCAGGAAGTGGACATGTGTACCCGATTGGGCATCTCCTCGTGCCTGAACTCGTGGTGCAACTCGTCCATCAGCGCTTTCACCACGCCCGAGGCGTCGGTGCCGGGGATGTCGCAGTGCAGCCAGCCCTGGGTGTGGGCGATCATCGACACCGAATTGCCGGTGCCGCCCACCGGAAAGCCGTTCTTCTCCAGCGCTTCGATCAAGGGCGCGACTTTTTTCTGCTCGGCGACCATGTACTCGATGTTGGAGCGGATGGTAAAACGCACGTGGCCGTCCGCGTACCGATCGCCGATGTCGCACAGCTTGCGGATGGTGTGCACATCCATCTGGCGCTGGGTGCCGGCGCGCACCGTCCACACCTCCGCGCCCGAGTGCGACACGTGATGCAGCACGCCGGGGCGCGGCCGGTCATGGTATTTCCAGTTGCCGTGATTCGCGCGCAGGGTCGGGTGCATGTACTGCTTCGCGTCCGGGACCCCGGTTTCCTTGGCCTTGCGTATCTGCTGCTGTGGTTGAGCCATTGTTTGTCTCCAGGCGTGCGCTAGGGGGCCGGCTTTAGGCGGCTGCCTTCTTGGCCTTGATCTTGGCCACTTCCTCGTCCCAGCCGTCGGCGCGGACGTAGGGGTTGGTGCGTGGCGCCGACACCATGTTCGGGTCCACGTCGAGGCCGATGCCTTCGAGGAAGTTGACCAGGCCGATGCGCTCGATCATTTCGCCGGTGCGCTCGTGCTCGAGTGCGTTCTCGGCGAAGAAGTCGATGATCTTTTGTCCCAGCTCGACGATTTTCTCGTAGTCTTCCTCGCTCTGCAGCCGCTGGAACGGCACCACCACGGTGCCCATCTGATCGCCGATTTTCAGCGTGCGCTTGCCGCCGCAGAGAATGGTGGCGCCCTTGTCCGTGCCCGGGGCCAGGGCGCCGGTCATCACATTGATGCAGTGCATGCAGCGCACGCAGTCGCTGTTGTCGATCTCGAGCGCGTGCGTGTCGTTCAGTGCGACCGCGGAGATGGCCTTGCCCTTGCGCACGTCCTTGATTTCTTTCAGTTGGATCGCCTTGGTCGGACAGCGCGCGACGACATCGTTCACCAGCTCGTTCATGCCGTGTTTGGCGTACCATTTCTTCGCCAGGGGCTCGTCGGTGCGTATGTTGTCGCGCCAGGTGCCGATGACCGCCAGGTCCGCGCGCTGGATCGAGTTCATGCAGTCGTTCGGACAGCCCGAGAATTTGAACTTGAACTTGTACGGCAGCGCCGGGCGGTGGATGTCGTCGAGAAAGCTGTTGATCACCATGCGGTGCGCCTTGCCCTCGTCGTAGCAGGACTGTTCGCAGCGCGCCGCGCCGACGCAGGACATGGCGGTGCGCAACGCGGGCCCGGCGCCGCCCAGGTCGAAACCGGCTTCGTTGATCTCGTCGAAGGCCTTCTGCACGTTTTCGGTGGTCGCGCCCTGGAACATGATGTCGCCCGACTGGCCGTGGAAAGCGATCAAGCCGGAGCCGTGCCGTTCCCAGATGTCGGCGAGCTTGCGCAGGATCTCGGTGCTGTAGTGCATTCCCGCGGGCGGCATAACGCGCAGGGTATGAAATTCGGCTGCGTCGGGGTACACCGGCTTGCCGTTCTCGTCCTTGATTTCTGTAAAGCGCGGGATAATGCCGCCGCCGTAACCGTAGACGCCGACCGTGCCGCCTTTCCAGTAACCTTTCTTGGTCGCGTAGGAATGTTCCAGATGGCCGAGGAGGTCGACCGCGGCATCCTTGTCTTCGGCCAGACGCTTGAGGCCGGTGACGAAACTCGGCCAGGGACCCGATTCGAGCTGGTCCAGGTTCGGCGTGTCATGCGGTTTTTTCGCCATCTTCTTCCTCCGTTCAGAGTGAGAACATTTTATTTTGCTTGCGATGTTACGGTGCGCCGCCAGCGTCGGCCATTACTCGGGCAGGGGGGCGGGCCCGCCCAGACGGGTGAGGCCGCAGCTACCCGAAGGGAGTAGCCGGCACTCCTCCAAGGCGGTGATTTGCGCGTCCCGCGCCGGGTGCCATAGTAGCTGCCGGTAACGAGCGGAGCGCGCGCCATGGACACCATTCGGAGTCTGGACAAGTTCACCTGCCCGTTCGGGGGCCAGGAGGTCGAGCTGGTCCAGGTGGAGTACGAATCCGGCGGGATGCCGCTGCTGCGGCTGCGCATCCGCGAGCGCGGCGCGCGCTTCACCATTTTCGAGATCGATCCGGGCACGGCCGAACGCTGGGGTCGGGGCCTGCTCGCCTGGTCACAGACGCAGGAGCAAAGCTAACAGGCGATTTCAGAATAACCGAAACGGCCTCTGATTTAGGAGAACATGAGGGGAGGCGCCCCGAAGGTCTCGATCCCCCTTGAGGGGAAAGTCCCCTCGGGGGATATCCCCTCATATTGCAATGAACTCGATGGATATGGTCGATGTGGCATTTTCGCTGCGCGGTGCTAGCATTCCCGCGGATCACGGCTGGCAGCTATTCCGGCTGCTCGCCGAGCGGCTCGACTGGCTGGCGGCCGAGACCGATGCCGGGGTGCATCCGATCCGCGGCGCGCGCGCGCTTGCAGGCGAAATCCACCTCGGCGAGCGCGCCCGGCTCATGCTGCGGCTGCCGCGGGAGCGTGCCGAGCAGTCGTTCGCGCTGTCGGGCGCGCGCCTGGCTCTCGGCAAGGGCGTCGAGGTCGGCGGCGCGCGCTTGCGGCAGTTGTTTGCCCACGCTACCTTGTATTCCCAGTTCGTCGCCACGGGAAGCCCCGATGAGGCCGGGTTCCAGCGCGACGTCAGCGCCGAGCTTGCGCGCGCCGGGATCGGATGCGAAGTGATTTGCGGCAGGATCCGCCGCGCGCAAACCGAGGGCGCGGAGATCGTCGGCTTCAGCCTGATGCTGCACGAACTCTCGCCCGAGCATTCGCTCGGGATGCAGGCGGCGGGCCTGGGAGCGGGGCGTAAGCTCGGCTGCGGAATTTTCATCCCGCACAAATCGGCCGGCGCCGTGGGTTCGTGATGGGCGCGCGGTTTAACGCCGGAATGTTCGCACAAGCGAGAGGAAACGCCATGAGCAAGGAAAAGAATTCCAATAAACCCCTGGTCACGCTGGATCTGTGCGGGCTGAATTGCCCGGCGCCGCTGCTTGGCGCCAAGCACGTGATCGACGACCTGCAGCCGGGGCAGGTGATGCAACTGATTTCGGACTGTCCGGGCACGCCCGACGACCTGTTCGCCTGGAGCCGGCATACCGGCAACGAGGTGATCGCCACCGACAAGCTCGGCGGCCTCAGGGTGGCCTACACCATCAGGCGCGGCGCGAGCCGGGCAGCGCGGCCGATAGCGAATGTAACGCTGGATATCCGCGGCGTTAGCTGTCCCGGTCCGATCATCGAGGCGAAGAAGCTGCTCGACGGCATGAAGGCGGGCGAAGTCCTGCTGCTGGTGAGCAACTGTCCGGGCACGCCTGACGACGTCAACTCGTGGGTAAAAGCGACCGGGCTCGAACTCGTAGCCAAGCTGGAAGTGGCGCCGGGGAACTACGAATTTTTCATCCGCAAGGCGTAGGGCCTGGAGGATCTCAAACGCCGGGACGACCGGCGGATCGACAAGACGGAGGATCGCAACATGGCTTATGTGGTGAATGGCGCCGAACTGGAGACCGATGCGGAAGGCTATCTGCTCGCGCCCGAGTACGGCGAGGAAGCGGTGCGCGTGATCGCGCAGGCCGAGGGCATCGAGCTGAACGACGATCACTGGAAGGTGGTGCAATACCTGCGCGACCAGTACCAGGAGCACGGCCGGACGCCAAACTTCCGCACCATGCTGAAAGACATCGCCGCGCTGATGCCGGGGTGCGACAGCAAGGCGCTCTACGACCTGTTTCCGCTCGGACCGGCCAAGCAGGGCGCGCGCGTCGCCGGCTTGCCCAAGCCGTTCGGAAAAGGCGGGTATTAGCCGATAGGACGGCGCTCCCTTTGGCCATCCGCATCCGCAGCCACTTCCATCGAGGGGGGCGTGAACGCAGCGCGGCCGAGCTGGCAAGCGTCATCGCCATGCTCGGCTGGAAGCTGTCGCAGGACGCCATCCGGCGCATGCGCGCGGCGCAGTTCGACATCGACATCGGCACGCAGTACTTCGATTTCGTGTGCGAGTACCTCGCCTTCATGCTGCACGCGGCCGACCGCGTCGCTTATCGCGCGCTAGCTGCCGGCAAGCGCGCCGCCTTCACTACCGCGCTCGCGCTGAAGCTCGCCGAGGTGGTCGAGGACAACCGCGACATGCTGATCGCCGCGCCCGAGCCCGGGCGCTGCCACCGCCATTTCATAGCCCTCGCCAACCTGCGCGGCGCCGATTACGCCGGCTTTGCCTATGACGAAAAGGAGGGACCCGACTTCGGCTTCCGCCGCTTTTTCGGCAGCCGGCTGCTCGACATCGTCCCGCAGAAAGACCATGCCTGGGTAATCGATCAGATCATGGAGATCGAGGCGCCCGAGGCGGTGAAGGCGCTGGAGCGCACGCTCGCAGGCCTGTTCGCGCCCCCCGGCGAGGTTCACCGCCCCCGGCGTGAAGGCAGCATCGGCGAATGAGCAGGCGCATGGATGCGCAAACGGGCGCCGCCTTCGATCTTGCCGACGACGCCGCGTATCAGGCCTGGCGCGCGGCGAAGCTCGCGCGTTTCCCGAAGTCGCTGGCGGAACTCACGGTCGAAGTGCGCGACCCGCGCGCGCTCAGCGCGGGCGAGAGGCAGGCGCTCATCGAGCACTGCGAGCGCGCCAACATGGCGGTCTACGCGAGCAGAGCCGGTGGCGATCCGGACAAGGAAATCCCGCGCCGGCTCGGTCTGCAACTCGGCCTCTCCGACCTCGATCCCAACTATCTCGCCGACGACGACGGCATTTCGCCCCTCGCGGTCGCCCCGCACGGCGCCCGCGGTGAATTTATCCCGTACACCAACCGCGGCATCAACTGGCACACCGACGGCTACTACGGCGAGCGCACGGTGCGCGCCGTGCTGCTGCACTGCGTAGCACGCGCCGAAACCGGCGGCGAGAACGATTTGCTCGACCACGAAATCGCCTACATCCTGCTGCGCGACCGCAATCCGCAGCATATACGCGCGCTGATGGCGCACGATGCCATGACCATCCCGGCGCGCATCGAGGGCGGGCGCGTCGAGCGCCCGGCGCGGGCAGGCCCGGTGTTTTCGGTAGATCCCGGCGGCATCCTGCACCTGCGCTACACCGCGCGCGCGCTGAGCATCGAGTGGAAGAACGATGCCGCCACCCACGCCGCGCGCGCGGCGCTGGAAGACATCCTCGGCGCGCCCTCCCCCTGGGTGTTCCGCGGCCGGCTCGAGCCGGGCATGGGGCTCCTCAGCAACAACATCCTGCACACGCGCACGCCCTTCACCGACTCGCCCCTGCGCCGGCGCCTGATCTACCGCGCACGCTACTACCAGCGCGTCGGCGCGGACTGATGACGCGTCGGACTGGCCTACCCTGGGTTGCGGCCGCGGGTAAAATGAAAATCCCTTATCTTCCATAGGCGCAATGCAATGAGCGATGCTCTGGATTATCTGCTCAAGGTGCGGTCCGATGCGGTTCCGCACTACTTCAAGTTCCTCAAGGAAACCGGCAAGCACCTCGATCCCAAGACGCGCGCGCTGATCTCGGTCATCACCAAAGTCTATGCGCAGACCGAAACCGGCCTGCGCCAGTACCTGCTGCGGGCGCTGCGCGAAGGGGCAAGTCCGATGGAAGTGCTCGATGCGCTGCTGATGGCGTTCCCGACGCTGGGGCTGGCGAAAATCGTCTGGGCGGTGGACGTCATCCTCGCCCTGGACCTGCCCGAGTTCCGGCCGGAGAACATCGGCGCCGCGGCGCGCTGGCACGAGGTCGCGCCGGCGGCGCAAATCGGCGATGGCGCGACGGCGCGGCTGGACTGCGACGGCCGCGGACTGTTCGTCTACCGCGAGGGCGACGCCTATCGCGTCTACGACAGCCGCTGCCCGCACCAGGTCACCAATATCCCGCACCTGGCGCTGGCGGGCCGCGAACTGACCTGCCCCAAGCACAAGTGGGCATTCGATCTCGCCACCGGCGCCTGCGTGAAAAAAGGCACCTTGCCGCTGAAACAGTTCGAAGCGAAAGTGGAAAAGGGTCGGCTGCTCGCGCACTGGTAGCGAAAGACGGCGGCAACATCAAGGCCTGGATTTCCGCGTAAAAGCGGTTTTATGGTAATATGGGTAATATGAAAACGACACTTGAATTGCCGGACGAGTTGATGCGCCGCGTCAAGCTGCGCGCAGTTCACCGCAACCAGAAACTGAAAGACGCAGTAGCGCAGTTGCTGGAAGCCGGCATCGCAGCACTGCCGGCCGCCGAGCCGCCCGCGCGTCCACCAAGGCCGGTGCGGCTGAAAAAGCAGGCGCCGTTGACGATCGACGATATCGAAGCCGCCATAGCCGCCGGCCGCGATTAGCCGGTTCCACCGCATGGTCGTCGTCGATACGAATGTCCTCGCCTACCTGCTGATCGAAGGCGATCGCACAAAACAGGCGCAGGCCTTGTTTGCGAAAGATTCCGACTGGCGCAGCGAAGCCTTTCTCTTGGTCGAATTCAGCAACGTACTGACGACCTATAGGCGCATGCATGCCCTGAGCAGCCAGCAGACGGAGTCCTTGCTTGCCGAGGCCGCGAGCCGCGTACGCGAACTGTTGAACGTGCCGAACTTGCGCGCCCTGCGCTGCGCCGAGCGCTTTGCGGTGTCAGCCTACGATGCCCGCTTTCTCGCGGTGGCGGATACGCTGGGTGCGAAACTCGTGACCGAGGATGCGAAACTGCGCGCCGCCGCGCCGGAACTGACGCGCTCGCTTGCGCAAGCACTCGCCGCGTGATCGAAAAACAGTTCGAGGCGAAAGTGGCGAAAGGCGCCTGCTCGCTTATTGGTGGGCGAAGGCCAACCCGGTTCAGAGCACGAGCGTGGCGGGGTTCTCGCTCCGAGCGGCGATGCCTTCCTCGGCGGCGGCGGGATCGCTCTGGTGCAGGCGCAACAAACGCAGTGCGGCCTCGTGCCAGTGCGCGCTGCCCGCCCGGGCGGCCGCACGCAAATGATCGAGGTTTCCCGATTCGCGCCAGCTGCGATAGGCTTGATCGAGCAGCGGGAACAGGGTCGCGCGCATGCCCTCGAAGTTGGCGAAATGGAAATGGATCGAGCAGGTCGCTTCGCGCTCGATCAGGCGCGGCAAGGTGGACAGGCAATCGGCCAGGTTGTCGCGCACCGCGCGCGCGAGGATCTCCGCGCGCCGACCATTGAGCGAAGCGATGAGATTCCGCCACGCGGCCCCGAGCAGCGGCTCGGCCATTGCCTCTCCGAGTTCGTGCAGGATCAGTGTCTCGCTCTCCTCTTCGACTATGCGCTCCAGGGCCGCCTCGGCGTCGGCCGCAAAACCATAACACTCGAGCGCCGACTTCAGCGCGCCGTCGGCCTTGCGCACGCCCCAGATCTCAACTTTTTCCCAGAGCCAGCGGCGCAGCGCGTCGCGGCGCAGGAACACCGCCCCCTCCAGCAGGGAAGCCGGAGGAGCAGAAAGGTCGCGCGCATACTCGCAGCCCGAGACGAACAGCTTGAGCCCCTGCCGCTGCTCATGGCGCTCCAGTTGCGCCAGAAAGAAATGCGGCTTGCCGAAACGGCCATAGCCGCCGCCATACACCAGGCCCCGCGGCACCAGCGCGGCGTTGATCGCGCCGACCTCGAAGGCGCCATAGCTGTGCTCGTCCACTGGCACCCGCTCCAAGTCATCGGCCTGCAGAGCATCCCACAACGCTTCTCGCTCCGAAATCCAATTACCCAGCTCCTGCCGCGGCAACGCCCGCGCGAGCGGGACCTCATGCTCCCAACGGTAAAACTCGCGCATTTCGAGCAGGTAGTTGCACAGTGTCATCTCGCGCGCGTGACGCGCGTCGGCGATGTGGCAGTTGCGCTGCACGCTTTGCACCAGCCGGGGAAAATTGGACAAAGGCATCATTGCGGCAGCCGGCGGCGCCGGATCTGGCGGGCGAAGACCGATTCCATTCATGTGCAGGCGCTCAGTCGTCGTCCGGATTGGGCTGCGGCGCGCGCAGTTGGGAAAGGAGGTCTTCGGCATGCAGTTCGTTATCGGCAAAGATCATCTTGATCGAACCCTCGTCGGCCGAGGTCAACGCAGCGCGCAAGGCCTTGGCGCGCGCGGCGGCATCGCGAAACGCTGCGCGCTGCTCGAGCTTCTCCAGCCTGCGGATGGGGAAATTGATCACCTTGTAAATGTAATAGGGCATGGTCAGAGGATCGCGGCGATCAGTTGCGTCTCGGGAAAACCCTGTTCTCGCAGCGCGATTGTGGCGGGACGGATGAACGCTTCGGGCCCGGCGAGATAGATGTCGAATGCATTCAAATCGGCGTGCTCCGCGCCGATGTGCCGGACCAGCTCTGCCCCGTCGCACTGTTCCGCGGCAATCGGCGCATAGCTGAAATTGTCCAGGGCATCGGCCCAGGAGCGGCAGAGGTTGTCGAGGTAATGGCCGGCCGGGCGCGTTGCGAGCCAGTAAAGATGCAGCCGCTCCGACAACTCCAGCGCCATGGCATGTTCGATGAGGCTCTTGATCGGCGCAAAACCGGTGTCGCAGGCGAGGAACAGAATGGAGCGCGGCGAGTCGGCGCGCAGCACGAAATCGCCCCAGGGACCGAACAGCGTCACGGCATCGCCGACCCTGAGTGAGCCGAATACCATTTGGGCAAAACCGCCCCCGCCATTGCGCGCGACATGGAAGTGCAAGTTGCGGTCGTCGCAGGGGCAGCTCGCGATCGGCAGTTGCGCCGAGGCTACGCCTGCCGTCAGTGTCAGGCTCTGCCCCGCCAGAAAACGCAGGCGGCTGGCGCGGGGCGTCTGCAAGTGCAGCGACATGAGGTCGTCGCCGAGGGCCTGCATCGCCTTGACCCGTGCCACGATCTGTTGCGCCGGAATATCGCCCGCTTCGGCCGACTCGGGCGCTTCAACGACCAGATCGCCGACCGCCGTGTGCGTGCACAGCAGCGTGTAACCCTGCTGTTTCTCCGCCTCGCTCAGGACGTAATCGTGGTGACGGACTTTCTGCACCTGGCCGGATACGATGCGTGCCTTGCACAGTCCGCAGTTGCCGTTGCTGCAGCCGTAATTCAGAGCGAGCCCGGAGCGCAGCGCGGCATCGAGGATGGTATCGGCGCCGTCGACGAAGAACTCGTGGCGGCTCGGGTGGACGACGACATGGGCGGACATCGCGCGCAGCATAGCATCCATCACGGCAAGCGCGCCGCAAGGTGGCCAACGACAGCGGCCAACGGAAGGCGCGAGACTCAGGAAATCGCCTGGTAGTATAGGTTCTGCGGGTGCTTCGCCTGGGCGAAAAAGAACCAGCGCTCGGCCAGGAGCCCCAGGTATTGCAGCGCGAACGCCGTGGCCAGAACCGGCCAGGAAACCAGCGCGGCGCCGGCCGCGAGCAGAACCAGCGGCAAGGGGAACACCAGCAGCAGAAATCCCCACTTCACCGCGCGCAGCCAGGCGAACGACCTGGCGTGGAAGAATTCGCGCGTGTTGAACGAGCCGCCCATGAAGCCCTCGGATTTCTGCGCGATGCGCGGGTGCTTCACCCCGATCGCCGTCTGCAGCGTCGATTTCGGTTTGAGGCGCGCATTGCGCGCCAGCGACGCGAGGCGCGTAACCAGCGCTGCCAGCGTGAATGCCGCCGTCCACAGCGCCGAGGCGGCGACCAGGACGGGCGCCTGCGCCGCCGCCCAGGCCGTGCCCAGCAGGAAACCCGAGGCACAGCCGAACAGCGTGTAGTTGATGACAGTGAGCGGTGTATGCCATTCCTGCAGGAACTGGATGCAGGCGTAAATCATGCCGGTGCAAATGAACAGCAGCAGAGCCAGCAGCAGGCCTGCCGCTCCCAGCGCCAGACTCAGATCCCCCGCGCCGCGCACATAGTGGGTCAGACCGAAGGCCGCGACCGCGGCCATGAAGGCGGGCAGCGCGATCACCTCGCGCGACAGCCAGGAGTTGCGCCACATCGCGGCCGAACGCCAGGCCCGCTCGGGGCGGCCGAGATGAAAAAACGAGGCGGCGAGGCCGGCGCCGAGCAGGGAGAGCGACAGCACGCAGCCCAGGGCAAAGTAAAGCCGCGGCGGCATGCTCCAGGCGCCGAGCGCCGCGCCGAGTTCGGCGACGTAGAGCGCGATGAACAGGCCCTGCCCCGCGCCTATGAGCGTGGTGAGAAATATGACCGAGAACGCGGGACGCATCGCGCCTACCAGGTAGTGCTGTCGTCGAGGGACGGCGACCGGACGTCGGGCTTGGGCAGCTTGCCGTCGATCTTGAGCGGATTGTCCACCCGCTCCAGTTCGTCGCGATGCAGGGTGATTTCGGTCTTACGCCGCGGCAGGTAGTGATTCGCCGGGTGCGTGCCCCACTCCGGCATCAGCGCGTAGCCGCCCGAGTCGCGTATCACCTTTGACACCGCCGACTCCGGGTCGTGCACATCGCCGAACAGGCGCGCGCTGGTCGGACAGGCCATGACGCAGGCCGGCTGCCTATCGGCGGGCGGCAGCAATTCATCGTAGATGCGATCCACGCACAGGGTGCACTTCTTCATCACCTTCTGGTGCTCATCGATCTCGCGCGCGCCATAGGGGCAGGCCCAGGCGCAGTACTTGCAGCCGATGCACTTGTCGTAATCGACCAGCACGATGCCGTCCTCGGCGCGCTTGTAGCTCGCCCCGGTCGGGCACACCGGCACGCACGGAGGGTCCTCGCAGTGCAGGCAGGACTTGGGGAAATGCACCGTCTGCGTGTTGGGGAATTCGCCTACCTCGAAGGTCTGCACGCGGTTGAAAAAGGTCCCGGTGGGATCGCGGGCGTAGGGATTGTCGTCCGACAGGAACCCCGCCTCGCCCGAGGTGTTCCATTCCTTGCAGCTGGTGACGCAGGCGTGACAGCCAACACAGACGTTCAGGTCGATCACCAGCGCGAGCTGCTTGCTCATTTTTTCTTCCCGGCGACGAACGCGAGCCAGGTCTTGCGCGCGCGGTCCATGCCCGGCAGGGCGGCGACCGCGGCCACCTGCGGCCAGGACTGCTCGGCCTCGTCCGCGCCGGCCGCGTAGATGCGCACGCGCACGTCGTACCAGCCGGCCTGGCCCGTGACCGGGTCGGAATTGGAAATGCGCTGCTCACCCGGGGAACCCTCGCCTCCAGCAGCTCTCACTGCGGGAGAAGGATGGGGCAACTCGTCCGAGATCAGGTGGTTGAGCAGGAAACCGAGCTCGGCTTCGTTGGCGCCTGGCGCGAGGTTCCAGGCGCCGGCCGCCTTGCCGATGGCGTTCCAGGTCCACACCGTGCCCGGCTCCACCGCTTCGGAGTAGCGCGCCATGCAGCGCACCTTGCCCCACATCGACTCGACCCAGATCCAGCCGCCGTCGTCTATGCCATGGGCGCGCGCGAGCGCCGGATTCACGAACAGATAGTTGTGCGCGTGGATCTGGCGCAGCCAGGCGTTCTGCGAATCCCAGGAGTGGTACATGGCCATCGGCCGCTGGGTGATCGCGTTCAGCGGGTACTTGTGCGCGTCGGTGATTTGCGCTTCCAGCGGCTCGTAGTAAAACGGCAGCGGATCGAAATAGGTTGCTATGCGCTTCGCCAGGTGCGCCGGCGGGCGCCGCTTCGCCGGCCCCCGGCCCTGCGCCGCCATGCGGAATTTCTGCAGCACCTCGGAATAGATCTGGATCACGATGGGATCGGCGTAGCGGCGCAGGCGCGAGCGCTGCGCCCACTCGTGATAGCCCTTGTTCCAGTTGCGCATGTACTGGTAGGAAGGTGGCAGCTTCAGTTGGAACACGCAGTTGTTCCTGGCGTACATCTCCCACTGGCGCGGATTGGGCTCGCCCTGCATGAATTTCTCGCCGCCCTTGCCGCGCCAGCCGGCGAGGAAGCCTATGCCCGAGCCGGGTTCGGTCTCGTAGTTGATGATGAAATCGGGGTAGTCGCGGTACTTGCGGCTGCCGTCGGCGTTGACGAAGGCGGGAAATTTCAAGCGGCCGGCGAGTTCGATCAGCACTTCCTGAAACGGCTTGCATTGCCCCGTCGGCGGCAGCACCGGCACGCGCACCGCGTCGACCGGGCCGTCGAACTCGGAAATCGGTCGGTCGAGCATGGACATGACATCGTGGCGCTCGAGGTAAGTGGTGTCGGGCAGGATCAGGTCGGCGAACGCCGTCATTTCCGACTGGAACGCGTCGCACACGACGATGAACGGAATCTTGTATTCCCCGCTTTCATCCTTGTCGTTGAGCATGCGCCGCACTTCCATTGTGTTCATGCTCGAGTTCCACGCCATATTGGCCATGAAGATCATCAGCATGTCGATGCGGTAGGGATCGCCGCGCCAGGCGTTGGTGATGACGTTGTGCATCAGGCCGTGCACCGACAGCGGGTATTCCCAGGAAAATGCCTTGTCGATGCGCACCGGCTGGTTGTCCGCGTCGATGAACAGGTCATCGGGCGTGCCCGGCCAGCCGAGCGCGAGACCGGCGAGCGGCGTATCCGGGCGCACGCCTTCGGGGCCTTTGGGGGTCTTGGCTAGCGGCGGGATGCCGCGCGGGAACGGCGCCTTGTGGCGAAAGCCGCCCGGACGGTCGATGGTGCCGAGGATGCTCATCAGGATGGCGAGCGCGCGTATGGTCTGAAATCCGTTCGAGTGCGCCGCGAGCCCGCGCATCGCATGAAACGCGACCGGATTGCCGGTGACCTTGTCGTGCTCCGTTCCCCAGCTATCGGTCCAGGCGATGGGCAGCTCGATTTTCTGGTCGCGCGCGGTCACGCCCATCTCGTGCGCGAGGCGCCGGATGGTCGCCGCGGATATGCCGGTGATGCCCTCGGCCCATTCCGGTGTGTAGTCCTTGACCCGTTCCAGCAGCAACTGGAACGCGGGCTTCACCGGCGTGCCGTCGGCGAGGGTAAATTCCCCTAGCAAGTAGGGATCGGCCTCGGGCGCATGGCAGGGCGCGGGCTGTTCGCTCAAGCGGTCCCACCACAGCATGTTGCGCGGGTATTCGGGGATATCCTCGTGGCGGCCCGAATCGTGCACTGGCAGGCCGTGCATCTCCGAATTCGGATCGAGGTCGATAAGATAGCCGGCATTGGTGTAGCGCGCGAGGAACTCGCGGTCGTAGAGTCCCGTGTGGATGATTTCGTGAGTTAGCGCAAGCAGCAGCGCGCCGTCGGTGCCGGGCTTGATCGGCACCCATTCGTCGGCGATGGCCGAATAGCCGGTGCGCACCGGGTTGACGGAAATGAAGCGACCGCCCGAGCGCTTGAATTTTGAAATTGCGATCTTGAGCGGATTCGAATGATGGTCCTCCGCCGTGCCTATCATCACGAACAGCTTGGCCCGCTCCAGATCCGGCCCGCCGAACTCCCAGAACGAACCGCCCAGCGTGTAGATCATGCCCGCGGCCATGTTGACCGAGCAGAAGCCGCCGTGCGCGGCGTAATTCGGCGTGCCGAACTGGCGCGCGAACAGGCCGGTGAGCGCCTGCATCTGATCGCGGCCGGTGAACAGCGCGAATTTTTTCGGATCGGTGGAACGGATCTTGGCGAGGCGCTCCTGCAGCATGCGGAAGGTCTCATCCCAGCTCACTTCGACGAACTGGTTGTCGCCGCGCGCCGAACCGGGCTTGCGCATCAGCGGCTTGGTCAGGCGCGCGGGCGAGTACTGCTTCATGATGCCCGAGGAGCCCTTGGCGCAGATCACGCCTTGGTTGAGCGGATGCCCCGGATTGCCGTCGATGTAACGCACTTCGCCGCCGCGCAGATGCACGCGTATGCCGCAGCGGCATGCGCACATATAGCAAGTGGTATGCTTTACCTCCGTTGCTGCGGACGATTCGGCGATTGCTGTCGGAGTCACGGTGGCGGGTGTCAAAGCTATGGTCGACGCGTGCTTGCGAAAAAAGCCGCTACTCTATATTAGCGTTATCGCGATACAAGCTGAGAATTCTGATTTTGTCATAAGTAATGGTAATTGCTCTAGCTTATGGGTAATGATAAGCTGCTGTTTATCCTATATTTGTGTTACAGATTCCATGAAAGAAACCAGCCAAGCGATCGCCGATTTCAATTCCGCCGAGCGCTGGGTGATCGAATCGGCGCTGAAGGAACGCTATGGCCACCTGGTGCAAATCGAGCTTGCCGACAGCGATCTGAAACTCGATCCGGATGCGCCGGTGCTCACCACATGTCCTACCGTTTTCTGGAGCGAGCGCGGTTGCAACTTCCTCATTTTCAAGACCGGCGAAGACCGCTATCGCTGCCAGTTCTACTATTCGGACGAAGAGCAGTACGGCACCGGCCGCGCCGAATACGACGAACTTGCCGAGTGCGTGAGCCTGCTGCTCAAATTGCAGGCCGACCATGAGAAAGAGCGCCAGGGCGTGCAGTCCGGCATGACCGGCGGCGAGATCAAGCAGTGATAAAGCGATGACACTGGAGAAAGCAAAGAAGCTGCTCGCGGTGCAGGCCGACTTCGGCGGCTTCTACAATGCCAACGGCGCCAAGCTCATTCTGGCCGAAGTGCAGCGCGAACACGGACAGGCGGCGGTGGATGCGCTCATCCGCGAACTCGAACTGGAGCGCATTTTCGGCTTCGCGCCCGGGACGACGTTCGATGGCTCGCTGCTGGTGAAGAGCAAGTTTGGATGACGACAAAGGACGCGGAGCTCGCAGACGTGTTTCGCTAGCGTTGCGCGCTGCGCGCGCCAACCGTGTTTTCCGTACGGATGAAAAGCGCATCCGTACGGAAAACACGGTTATGAATAAACCCGGTTTTGGGGTGGTTGTTACCCAATATCCAAGTCACAACGCAGAAGGGCCCGGCGGCAAAGTGGATTTGCATGGTCTATCCGCCTATCAGAACATTCAAGGCGCGAGGCGGCCCGACTTTGTGGATACTCGCGCCAGTCTCGGCTAACATTCCAGTGCGTCGGACCAAGAACAGCAGCACGCCGGAGGTGAGCGCATGACCGAAGTGGTGGCAAGCAATCAGACCATCCTGGTGGTGGGCGGGGGCATCAGCGGCATGACCGCCGCGATCGAAGCGGCCGAATGCGGCAAGCAGGTGCTGCTGGTGGAGAAATCGCCCACGCTGGGCGGACGCACCGCGCTGCTGTACCGCTATTTTCCCAAGCTCTGCCACCCGACCTGCGGCTTGGAGATCAACCTGCGCCGCATCAAATCGAACCGCAACATCCGCGTGCTTACGCTGGCCGAGGTCAGCGCGATTGCAGGCTCGCGCGGCGACTACAGCGCGACGGTGAAAATTGCCCCGCGTTACGTCAACGAGCATTGCACCGCCTGCGGCGATTGCGCCAAGGCAGTGGGCGCCGAGGTGCCGAACCCGTACAACTACGGCATGAACAAAATGAAGGCCGCCTACCTGCCGCACGCCATGGCCTATCCGCAGCGCTATGCGCTCGATGCCTCGATCATCGGCACCCCTGAAGCCGACAAGGCCAAGGCAGCGTGCAAATACGGCGCCATCGATCTCGGCATGCGCGAGGAAACCGTCAAAATCAAGGCCGGCGCCGTGGTCTGGGCCACCGGCTGGCAACCCTACGACGCGGCGAAAATCCAACCCTACGGCTACGACCGCTACGCCAACGTGATTACCTCGCTCGAGTTCGAGCGCCTGGCCGATCCGCACGGCCCGACCGGCGGCAAGATCCTGCGGCCGTCCGATGGCAAGGAGGCGAAAAACATCGCCTTCATCCAGTGCGCCGGTTCGCGCGACGAAAACCACCTGCGCCATTGCTCGCGCATCTGCTGCATGGCCTCGCTGAAGCAGACCCAGTACGTGAAAGAGGCCTGGGGCGCCGAGGCGAAATCCACCATCTACTACATCGACATCCGCGCCATCGACCGCTTCGAGGACTTCTACCAGAAGGTGCAAAAGGATCCGAGCGTGAGTTTCCTCAAGTCCAAGGTGGCGAAAGTCACCCAGGACAAATCGGGCGACGTGATCCTGCACGGCGTGGATACCGAGGGCTATCACCGCTACGAAAACGCGCACGATCTGGCGGTGCTCGCCATCGGCATGCAGCCGAGTGTAGCCGGTGTGGACATCCCGGCGGACATCGTCGCCGATTCGAGCGGCTTCATCGAATCGTCGGCGGCTGAATCCGGCTTCTTCGGCGCCGGCTGCGCCACCAACGCCCTCGACGTCAACCGCGCGGTGCAAAGCTCCACCGCCGCGGCGCTGCGCGCCATACAAGTGATCAATAAAGTAGCTAGAGCAGAGGCATAGCACCCATGGCCGACATGAAAACAGCCGCCTACATCTGCAAAGGCTGCGGCATCGGCGAGCGCGTCGACACCGCGCGGATGGCCAAAGTCGCGACCAAGGAAGGCAAGATGCACCTCGCGCGCGAGCACGATTTTCTGTGCAGCGCCGCCGGCGTGCAGACGATACAGGACGACATCGACAAGGAGGGCGTCACCCATCTGGTGATAGCCGCCTGTTCGCGCCGCGCCAAGACCGAAGCCTTTCATTTCCCGGGCGTGGCGCTCGCGCGCGCCAACATCCGCGAAGGCGTGATCTGGGCCCGACCCGATACCGCGGAAGCGCGCGAGACCACGCAGGAGATGGCCGACGATTATCTGCGCATGGGCTGCGGCGAAGTCAAGAAAATGAAGCTGCCCGGAGGCAATCCGGACACCGGCCACGCCAAGCGCCTGCTGGTGGTGGGCGGCGGCATCTCCGGCCTGACCGCCGCGCTCGAAGCCTCCAAGACCGGCTACCAGGTGGTGCTGGTGGAAAAATCCGCCGAGCTCGGCGGCTGGACGGCCGAGCTGTACCGGCGCATGCCTTTTCGCGAACCCTACGCGGACCCGCAGCACACCGGCATGGCAGAACTCATCAAGGAAGTCGCGAGCGACGCCAACATCAAGCTCATCACCAACGCCGTCATCGCCAAGACCGACGGCGCGCCGGGCCGGTTCAAGGTAGACATCAGCGTGGAAAGCGGCCCGTCTCTGACCGAGGAAGTCGGCGCCATCATCCAGGCGACCGGTTTTACCACCTACGACATCGCCAGACTGCCCGAACTCGGCGGCGGCAAGAGCGCGAACGTGATCGATCAGGCGGGACTCGAGCGCTTGGCCAAGGAAGCCGCGGACAAAGGACAGCCGATCCGCCGGCCTTCCGACGGCGGTGAAGTGAAATGCGTGGTGTTCGTGCAATGCGCCGGCCAGCGCGACGGCTCGGGCCGGCACCTCGCCTACTGCTCCGGATTCTGCTGCGGCGCGAGCGTCAAGCAGGCGATGTATTTCAAGGACGCCAACCCCGCCATAGACACGGTAGTGATTTACGACGACCTGCGCCTGCCGGGCAACGGCGAGGACTTCTACCGCAGCGCGCAGAAAAAAGGCGTGACCTTCACCAAGGGCAAGGTTGCCTCGGTCGAGGCCAAGGGTGACGGCTGCGAGGTGAAATTCCGCGACCTGATACTCGACGAGGACGCCGCCATCGCCGCGGCCGACCTGGTGGTGCTCGCCACCGGGCAGGTGCCGAACTCAGGGGTGAACATCGACATTCCCGAGGAAGAAGTGGCGAAGATGGAAGTCAAACCCGTGTCCATACTCAACCTCGCCTACCGCCAGGGCAAGGACATGCCGCAATTGACGCACGGCTTCACCGATTCGCACTTCATCTGTTTCCCCTACGAGACGCGCCGCACCGGCATCTACTCCGCCGGCCCGGTGCGCCGCCCGATGGACATCGCCCAGGCGGTGGAGGACGCCACCGGCGCCACGCTGAAAGCGATACAGGCGATGGAGAACGCCGAGCTCGGCCGCGCCGCGCACCCGCGCTCGGGCGATCTTTCCTACCCCATCGTCCAGCTCGACGGCTGCACCCAGTGCAAGCGCTGCACGGTCGAATGCCCGTTCGGCGCCATCGACGAGGACGAAAAAACCTATCCGGTGTTCAACGAGTCCCGCTGCCGCCGCTGCGGCACCTGCATGGGCGCCTGCCCGGTGCGGGTGATTTCCTTCGAGAACTATTCCTGCGACACCGTCGGCGCGCAGATCAAGGCGGTGGACATGCCCGACGAGTTCTCGGAAAAACCGCGCATCCTGGTGCTCGCCTGCGAGAACGACGCCTATCCCGCCCTCGACATGGCGGGCATGCAGAAGAACTGCTACAGCGCCTTCGTGCGCGTGATCCCGGTGCGCTGCCTCGGGTCGGTCAACACCATCTGGATCACCGACGCGCTGAACGCCGGCTTCGACGGCATCATGATGCTGGGCTGCAAGCACGGCGAAGACTACCAGTGCCACTTCGTCAAGGGCTCGGAACTCGCCAGCGTGCGCATGAGCAAGGTCGACGACACGCTGAAGCAACTCGCGCTCGAGGCCGAGCGCGTGATCAGCCACGAGGTGGCGATCACCGACATCGCGCGCGTGCCGCAGTTGATCAACGACTACGCGGCCAAGATCAACGAGATCGGCATGAGCCCGCTGAAAGGATTCGCATAGCCATGGGCGACCTGAACCAGCAGATGCTGGACAAGTACCGCAACAATTTCCTGCGCGAAGTCGAGGAAAAGGTCGACGACGGCGGCTGGGTGAAAATGTGCATGCAGTGCGGCGTGTGCGCCGGCTCCTGCACCTTCGGCCCGGACTGGGAGCATACGCCGCAGAAAATCTTCATGATGATCCGCGCCGGCAAGCGCGAGGAAGTCCTGGGTTCGCACTCGATGTGGCTGTGCACGTCCTGCTACAACTGCATGGTGCGCTGTCCGCGCGAGCTGCCGATCACCCACATCATGCACGGGCTGGCGAGCTACGCGCACCGCCTCGGCCTAGCACCGAAGAACCAGCCGACGCGCGACTTCTCGCTGATCTTCTGGGAAAACTGCACCAAGACCGGCCGCGTCAATGAACTCAGGATGACCATCAGCGTCTACTTCAGGGAAGGCTTCATGTCGGGCGTGAAGAAGATGTGGACGCTGCGCAACATCGGGCGCGGGCTGTTCTTTGCCAAGCGCCTGAACCCGCTGGAGCTGTTCGTGAGCCACGGCTGCAAGGACAAGGATGGGCTGCGGCGGGCCCTTAAGAAGGCCGACGAGATCGAAGCCCGGCGGCGCGGTTACGCAGTCCAGCCGCGCGGTTACAGCAGCTGATTTAAGGATTAGATGATGGCAAAGAAAGAATACGCGTTCTACCCCGGCTGCTCCTCCACCCTGCGCGGTTCGGCCGCCAACTACCTGGTGTCGGTCGAATCGATGTGCGAGAAGCTCGACATCAAGATGACGCAGATCCCGGACTGGAACTGCTGCGGCGCCTCGATCAGCTACGCCGGCTCGAGCGAACTCGCGCGCCACGTGCTCTCGGCGCGCAACTTCGCGCTGTCGGACAAGCATCTGCCGGGCCAGGACATCGTCGCCACCTGCGCCGCCTGCTGGCTGGGCGGGCGCGAAACCATCGAAAAGCTCGACGCCTCGAGCCAGCTCCTGGCCGACACCAACGAGGCGCTGAAGGAAGCGGGCCTCGAGTACAAGCCCGGGACCGAGATCCGCCACATGGTCGAAGTGCTGGTCGAAGACCTCGGCTACGAGGAACTGGGCAAGCCGGTGGTGAAACCGCTGGAGGGCGTCAAGGTCGCGGGCTATGTCGGCTGCCAGACCAACCGCCCGTTCGGCATCGCCGGCGAATCGTTCGAGAATCCCATGTACCTTGACAAGCTGATCGAGACGGTGGGCGGCGAGCCCATCCCCGAGTACGAGGAAAAGGTGAGCTGCTGCGGCGGCTCGCTCGCGTTCTGCGAACCGGAAAAGGCGGAAAAGCAGATCAAGAACATCGTCGAGTCGGCCTACGACCACGGCGCGGACATGATCTGCACCCCGTGCCCGCTGTGCCAGGCGAACGTCGAGGTGTACCAGTCCGAGATCAACAGGAAACAGGGCACCAAGCTCAACATGCCGGTGGTGTATTACAGCCAGTTGTTGAGCACCGCCTACGGCGGCACGCTGAAGCAAGCCGGCCTCGACGGCCACATCATCCAGCCGAAAAAACTCCAGGACATCGCAGTCAAGGTCGTCGGCAAGAGATAGCGCCGGTATTGGCGGTAGAGCGGAAATCCCTTCCCGCCAGCACGTCCCGTGCCGCGCCGCCGGGACGCAATAGCTCCGAAACCCGCGTCGCTATTGACTCTCCGGCATTTCCCCCTGCCATTGCGCCAATACGATAATCGAATCGCGTGCTTTGACTTACGAACCGCGCGACACTCGGCGCGTCTCGGTTTTTGCCGAAAGCGCGCGGCGGCGACCTGGCGCTATCGACCCAGTTCAGATGGTCAGCGTGGTCGTCATGAAGGCCCGCTCCTCGGCGAGGCTGTGCGGAAACGCGTGGGAGCGGTGCCGATAAAGCGCCTCTTTCGATGTCGTGTTGGGTACTTCGTCTGATGCAGGAAGAGTTCGATCGGCAATAGACGAAATGAGGCCTTTTTA
>SCTX01000032.1 GCA_004298385.1 Betaproteobacteria bacterium
ATCCGGAGCTGCCGCAGCTTGCCTGCGAAATGACCGAAAGCGGTTTTCGACTGTTGCTGCCGGAAGACTTTCTGGAAAATCGCCCGTTGAGCGCGGCGGCGCTTGCCGATGAAGCAGACGAATGGAAATCGATCGGGCTGCGTCTGGAGGTGAAGCCGCTGCGCGACGTCTCCGCCAAAGCGGCTTGATGAGATTCGACCGCAGAGAACGCAAACAGACAAAGGCCGGTTTTCCTCCGTGCCTTCCCCCCTTTTTCAACACCCTGTTAGAGCAAATCGGGGCTTACAACGGCCTTGAGCACGGTCTGGGTGTCGCCGTGGCGCGTGCGACCGGAAAACCACCACAGCGCGCCTTTCCTGATGGTCCAGTCGGCCGGCTCTCCCGAAAGCAGCCATGCGGCGAGGCGCCCCAGCGTAGGCTGGTGGCCGACCAGGACGACCGCTCCCGCCCGCTTGGGCCAGTTGCTCGCGGCGATAAGGTCGGCAATATCGGCTTGCACGCCGATGCGCGGCTCAGTGGTGTAGGGCAGTTCCAGCGCCGCGGCGGTTTGCTGCGCGCGCTTCGCCGGGCTGGCCAGGATGATGCGGGCGCCCGGCAGCCGCGGTTCGAGCCACGCGGCCACCTGTTTCGCCTGCTTCAGCCCTTTTTTGGTGAGGGCGCGCCCGGCGTCCGGCATCCCGTCCTCGGCGTCGGCATGACGCCATAGCAGCAGTTCAACGGTGTGGTCGGATTTGGTCTCGGTCATGGTGGTCGGCCTCCGCCATAATCTGCCTGGATTTCGATTCGGTCGCTTTCCGGGGCCAGCGCGTCAGGCCGGCCATCCGAGCAGGGTCAGCGCGCCGGCGAGCATGAAAAGCCCTGCCGCGGAGTAGCGTATCGCCTGCATCGGCAGGCGCGTCGCGAGCTTGCCGCCTATTATCACCGCTGGCGCGTTCGCAAGCATCATTCCCAGCGTCGTGCCCAGCACCACTGCCGCCAGGCTGTCGAAGCGCGCCGCCAGCGCGACCGTGGCGAGTTGCGTCTTGTCGCCCATCTCGGCGAGGAAGAATGCGATCAGCGCGGTGACGAAAGCACCGGCGCGGTGGATATGCGGATCGTCGTCGAGCGCATCCGGATGCAGCGCCCATAGGCCGAAGCCGATGAACAGGAGTCCCGTTACCCACTGCATCACGTCCGGTCCGGCAAGGTGCGCCAGCCAGGCGCCGATCGAACCAGCGAGCGCATGATTGGCAAGCGTAGCCACGAGGATGCCGGCGATGATGGCCCAGGATTGGCGCAGTCGCGCGGCAAGAACAAAGGAAAGAAGTTGAGTCTTGTCGCCGATTTCGGCGACCGCAACCAGCAAGGTCGAGGTGAGGAAGGCTTCCAAGCGAATTGGGAGGAGTGCGGAAGGTAAAACGGGTCAGCATAAGACGATTCAGCAGCTATTCTTGCCCCCGCCTTTCCTTTCGCACCTTAGGAGATTCTTACGCTTCAACGGCTGAACAAAACCACTGCAATAAATTCTTTCTTAAGGTAAATTTCTAATATCTTTGGCTAGCGCTTATGCGGGCAATCGGTCTTGATGCAATCGGCGTACAGATGCAGCGAGTGCTCGGTGATGACGAAGCCGCGCTGCTTGGCGATCTTGTTCTGGCGTTTTTCGATCTCGGCGTCGTAGAACTCCTCGACCCGCCCGCATTGCATGCACACGAGATGATCGTGATGGGTGCCTGCGTTGAGTTCGAACACGGCGCGGCCGGATTCGAAATGATGCCGTTGCAGCAAGCCGGCATGCTCGAACTGGGTCAGCACGCGATACACCGTGGCGAGTCCGGTATCGAGTCCGTCGGCGACCAGGAGCTTATATACGTCCTCCGCGGACAGGTGCCGCACTTTGCTCTTTTCGAACAGGTTGAGAATCTTGAGGCGCGGCGCGGTGGCCTTGAGGCCGATGGTGTTGAGATCTTGAGGCTTGCTCATGCGCTGATCGATGAGGACTGTGAACTGGGTTATGATATAACGTTTTATCGTCCTTGAGAACGAATTCAGCCCATGTTTTTACGCGCACTGGCTGCAATAGCCGCATTACTCCTCGTTTCCTGCGGTTCCGCGCGGCTGCCGATCCCGGGCGTCGCGCCCTATCGCATCGAAATCCAGCAGGGCAATTTCGTTTCCCAGGAGATGGTGTCGCAGTTGAAGCCCGGCATGAACAAGGATCAGGTGCGCTTTGTCCTGGGCACGCCGTTGATCACCGACAGCTTTCACGCCGACCGCTGGGATTACGTATTCCGGCGGCAAAAGGCCAATTCCAGGGAATTGGAGCAGCGCACGCTCGCGGTGTATTTCGAGGACGGCAAGCTGAAGCGTATCGGGGGTGACGTGACCCCCGCGGCTAGCACGGATGCGGCTGGGGTCAAGGCGCCCGAGGCGAAGCCGGAAGCGCAACTGGCGCCGGCGCCCGTGACGACACCGGAATCCAGGCCGGCCGTGCAAACCGCGTCGGACGCGGTAAAACCGGCGCAGGCTGCGGTCCCGGAGAAGCCCGCCGCCGCGCCGGTACCGTCCGGGGACAGCAAGCCGCAGGAAAAAGGCTGGTGGGAGCGGCTCAAGGACAAGGTCAAGTTTTGACGGGGGGCGGCATGAAAATCGCTATCGCCGGCAGCGCCGGGCGCATGGGCCGTATCCTGATCGAGGCGGTGTTGTCGGGCAAGGATTTGAAACTGTCCGCGGCGCTCGAAGTCGCGGGCAGCCCTCACATCGGCAAGGACGCGGGCGAGGCCTTCGGTAGCGCCTGCGGGGTCGCCATTAGCGCGGACTATGCGTCCGGTATCGCCGCCTCCGACTGCCTGATCGACTTCACCCGGCCCGAGGGCAGTCTGCTGCACCTGGATGCCTGCGTGAAGTCGGGCACGAACATGGTGATAGGCACGACGGGTTTCGGCGCCGAGGGCAAGCAACGCATCGTCGCCGCGGCGAACCGGATTGCGATCGTGTTCGCGCCCAATATGGCGGTGGGCGTCAACGCCGCCTTTAAAATGGCCGAGGTCGCGGCGAAAATCCTGGGCGATGCTTACGACGTGGAGATCATCGAGGCGCATCACCGGCACAAGGTCGATGCACCCTCGGGCACGGCGCTGAAGCTGGGCGAGGTGGTTGCAGCGGCGCTCGGTCGCGACCTGAAAAGCTGCGCCGTGTATGGGCGCGAGGGCGACACCGGGGAGCGCGACGCGAAGGCCATCGGATTTCACGCGATCCGCGGCGGCGATATCGTGGGCGAGCACACCGTGATGTTCGCCGGCAGCGGCGAGCGTGTCGAAGTGACGGTGCGCTCGCAAAGCCGCATGACCTATGCCGCGGGCGCGCTGCGCGCGGCGTGCTTCCTCGGCGGCAAGAGCTCGGGTCTTTACGATATGCAGGACGTGCTTGGTCTCAGGTAAGGTGCGGAAGTTGCTAGGTGGCTCGAACCACGAACAACGAATCGGGAAACCCTGTTCCGGGTTATAATTATTGCGCCTGACGGGACGGGACATTTGCAGTTCCTGTTCCGTTTCAGTATATAAATCCTGGAGTTAGCCGTGTCCTCGCCGTTCCCGCCCGCTATCCTTGCGCTCGCCGACGGGACAGTATTTCACGGCTCGGGGTTCGGCGCCGCCGGCAGCACGGTAGGCGAGGTGGTGTTCAATACCGCCATGACCGGCTACCAGGAAATCCTCACCGACCCCTCCTACTGCCGTCAGATCGTTACGCTGACCTATCCGCATATCGGCAACACCGGCATCAACCGGGAAGACCGGGAATCGGCGCAGGTGCATGCAGCCGGCCTGGTGATCCGCGACCTGCCGCTGCGCGCATCGAACTGGCGCAGCGAGCAGAGCCTCGCCGATTATCTCAAAGCCAGCAAGATCGTCGCGATCGCCGGCATCGACACGCGCAAGCTCACGCGTATCCTGCGCACCGGTGGCGCTCAGGCGGGATGCCTCATAGCCGCGGCGCAAGGCAAGGCGCTGGGCGAGGCGGACGTGTCACGCGCCCTGGCCAAGGCGCGCGAGTTTCCCGGCCTTGCCGGCATGGATCTGGCCAAGGTGGTGTCGGTGCGTGAGCGCTACGAGTGGAACGAGGGCGCATGGGAACTGGGCAAGGGTTATCGCAACATCGACAGCCATCGATTCCATGTCGCCGCGTACGACTACGGCATCAAGCGCAACATCCTGCGCCTCTTGTCCGAACGCGGCTGCAAGGTGACGGTGTTTCCGGCCGAGACCCCGGCAAAGGTGGTGTTGGCGGCCAGGCCCGACGGCGTATTTCTCTCGAACGGGCCGGGCGATCCGGAGCCTTGCACCTACGCCATCGAAGCAATAGGCGAAATCATTGCGGCCGGCATACCCACGTTCGGCATCTGCCTGGGCCATCAGTTGCTGGGCCTCGCATCGGGCGCGAAGACCATGAAAATGAAGTTCGGGCACCACGGCGCCAATCATCCGGTGAAGGACCTCGATACGGGTCAGGTGGCGATCACCAGCCAGAACCACGGCTTTACGGTCGATCCGGCGACTTTGCCAGCTAAGCTGCGGCCGACCCACGTTTCGCTGTTCGACGGCAGCCTGCAGGGAATGGCGCGCACCGACCGGCCCGCGTTCTGTTTCCAGGGCCACCCCGAGGCGAGCCCCGGCCCGCACGATATCGGCTACCTGTTCGACCGCTTCATGAAGTTGATGGAGAACAAAAAGGCATGAACCGCCAAGGACGCAAAGGTCTTAGGGGATCTCTAAACATTGTCATTCCGAGCGAAGCGAGGAATGACAGAATTGAGACTATTGGAGATGTTCATAACCTCGTTCCGCTTGTTCTCGCCGTGCCTCGCGTCCCTGGTGCCTGATCTCTAATGCCAAAACGCACCGACATCCGCAGCATACTGATCATCGGCGCCGGCCCGATCATCATCGGCCAGGCCTGCGAGTTCGACTATTCCGGCGCGCAAGCCTGCAAGGCGCTGCGCGAGGAGGGCTACAAGGTCATCTTGGTCAACTCGAATCCGGCGACCATCATGACCGATCCGGACATGGCCGACGTCACTTACATCGAGCCGGTGAACTGGCAGATGGTGGAGACTATCATCGCGAAGGAGCGCCCCGACGCGCTGCTCCCGACCATGGGGGGGCAGACCGGCCTGAACTGCGCGCTCGACCTGGCCAAGCACGGCGTCCTGGAAAAATACGGCGTGGAAATGATAGGCGCCTCGCGCGAAGCCATCGACAAGGCCGAGGACCGGGAGAAATTCAAGCAGGCGATGAAATCGATCGGCCTGGAGTGCCCGCGCTCCATGCTCGCGCACAGCATGGAAGAGGCGTTGCAGGTGCAGGCTGCCATCGGCTACCCGGTGGTGGTCCGGCCCTCGTTCACCCTGGGCGGTTCCGGCGGCGGCATTGCGTATAACCGCGAGGAGTTCGTCGCGATCTGCGAGCGCGGGCTGGACGCCTCGCCGACCAGGGAACTGCTGATCGAGGAATCGGTGATCGGCTGGAAAGAGTTCGAGATGGAGGTGGTGCGCGACAAGTCCGACAACTGCATCATCATCTGCTCGATCGAGAACTTGGATCCGATGGGCGTGCACACCGGCGACTCGATTACCGTGGCGCCGGCGCAGACGCTGACCGACAAGGAATACCAGATCATGCGCAATGCCTCGATCGCGGTGTTGCGCGAGATCGGGGTGGAAACCGGCGGCTCCAATGTGCAGTTCGCCATCAATCCGGCCGACGGCAAGATGGTGATCATCGAGATGAACCCGCGCGTGTCGCGCTCCTCGGCGCTCGCCTCCAAGGCCACCGGCTTTCCCATCGCCAAGGTGGCGGCCAAGCTTGCCGTGGGCTATACGCTGGACGAACTCGCGAATGAAATCACCGGCGGCGCGACGCCGGCCTCGTTCGAGCCGAGCATCGATTACGTCGTCACCAAGATCGCGCGCTTCGCGTTCGAGAAATTTCCGCAGGCAAACAGCCGCCTTACCACGCAGATGAAATCGGTGGGCGAGGTGATGGCCATCGGGCGCACCTTCCAGGAGTCGTTGCAGAAGGCATTGCGCGGCTTGGAGACCGGAGCCGACGGCCTGGACGAGAAGACCACCGACCCGGAGGTACTCGAGACCGAACTCGGCGATCCCGGTCCGGAGCGCATCTGGTACGTGGCCGATGCCTTCCGTTGCGGCCGCTCCTTCGATCAGATTCAGGGCGATACACACATCGATCCCTGGTTCCTCGCGCAGATCGAGGATCTGGTGCGGCAGGAACGGGAGCTGAAAGGCAAGCGCCTGGAAGACATCGACGCCCCGGCGCTGCTTACCCTCAAGCGCAACGGTTTTTCCGACCGGCGTCTCGCCACCCTGCTTGCCGCGAACGAGCGCCAGGTGCGCGAGCGCCGCCATGCCCTGCGCGTGCGGCCGGTGTACAAGCGAGTGGATACCTGCGCCGCGGAATTCGCGACTAATACCGCCTACATGTACTCTACCTACGAGGAAGAGTGCGAAGCGAATCCTACTGCGCGCAGGAAGATCATGGTGCTTGGTGGCGGCCCCAACCGCATCGGCCAGGGCATCGAGTTCGACTACTGCTGCGTTCACGCTGCGCTGGCGCTGCGCGAGGACGGCTACGAAACCATCATGGTCAACTGCAACCCGGAGACGGTTTCGACCGATTACGACACTTCCGACCGCCTCTACTTCGAGCCGCTCACGCTGGAGGATGTGCTCGAGATCGTGGACAAGGAACAGCCCTGCGGCGTGGTGGTGCAGTACGGCGGGCAGACGCCATTGAAGCTCGCGCGCGACCTGGAGGCGAACGGCGTGCCCATCATCGGCACCAGCCCGGATATGATAGACGTGGCCGAGGACCGCGAGCGCTTCCAGAAGCTGTTGCACGACCTCAAGCTGAAGCAGCCGCCCAACCGGACCGCGCGCAACGAGGCAGACGCGCTCGCGCTTGCCGCGGAAATCGGTTATCCGCTGGTGGTGCGGCCGAGCTATGTGCTCGGCGGCCGCGCCATGGAGATCGTGCACGAACAGCGCGACCTGGAGCGCTACATGCGCGAGGCGGTGAAGGTTTCGAACGATTCGCCGGTGCTGCTCGACCGTTTCCTCAACGACGCCATCGAAGTGGACGTGGATGCCATCTGCGACGGTAAGCGCGTGCTGATCGGCGGCATCATGGAGCACATTGAGCAGGCGGGCGTGCACTCGGGCGATTCGGCCTGCTCGCTGCCGCCTTATTCGCTTTCAGCCGAACTGCAGCAGCAATTGCGGCAGCAGACGGTGCAACTGGCGCTGGCGCTGAACGTCGTGGGTCTGATGAACGTGCAGTTCGCGATCCAGAACGGCACGGTGTTCGTGCTCGAAGTCAATCCGCGCGCCTCGCGCACCGTGCCCTTCGTGTCCAAGGCGACCGGCCTGCCGCTGGCCAAGATCGCGGCGCGTTGCATGGCGGGCAAGAGCCTGGATGCACAGGGCGTGATGAAGGAGGTGGTTCCGCCTTATTACTCGGTGAAGGAGGCGGTGTTCCCTTTCATCAAATTCCCCGGCGTCGATACCATCCTCGGGCCGGAGATGAAATCCACCGGCGAGGTGATGGGCGTGGGCGAGTCTTTCGGCGAGGCCTTCGTCAAGTCGCAGCTCGCCGCCGGGGTGAAACTGCCCAAGGCGGGCAAGGTCTTTATCAGCGTGAGGAACAGCGACAAGAACGCGGCGGTGCAGATCGGGCGCGAGCTACTCGAACTGGGTTTCGGCCTGCTCGCCACGCGCGGCACGGCGCAGGTCCTTAACGAGAATGGCATCAAGGCGGCGACGGTCCACAAGGTGGGTGAAGGCCGGCCGCACATCCTCGACATGATAAAGAACGGCGAGGTCAGCCTGATCGTGAATACCGTGGACGAAAAACGCAGTGCCGTACAGGACTCATGGTCCATACGCAACGGCGCGCTACAGGGCCGCGTCACGTATTACACTACCCTTGCCGGAGCCCGCGCCGCCTGTACCGGCATGCGCCACATACAGGCCTTGGTTCCCTACTCTTTGCAGAGCCTGCACCAAAAGCTGGTTTAATTGGGATTCGCGAATATGAGCAAGACTCCCCTTACGGTCAAGGGCGCCGAACTGTTGCGCGCCGAGTTGCAGCGCCTGAAGACGGTCGACCGGCACGGCGTGATCGCCGCGATCGCCGAGGCACGTTCGCACGGCGATTTGTCCGAGAACGCCGAGTACGACGCCGCCAAGGAGCGGCAGAGCTTCATCGAAGGGCGCATCGCCGAGGTCGAGGGCAAGCTCGCCAATGCACAAGTGATCGATCCCAAGCTGCTCGATGCCGACGGTCGCTGCGTGTTTGGCGCCACGGTGGACCTGCAGGGGCAGGTAAGCGACGACAAGGTGACTTACCAGATCGTCGGCGACGACGAGGCCGACATCAAGCGCGGCAAGATTTCAATCAGCTCGCCCATTGCCCGGGCGCTGATTGGCAAATACGCGGGCGACATGATTGAGGTGCAGGCGCCTGGGGGCGTGCGCGAATTTGAGATAATTGAGGTGCGCTACGAGTGAGGCGTGGACACAGGACTCCGTTTGAAGGGGCGGGTGGCTGAACTAGCGGTACAACGTTTCAAACGCCGTCGCATGTCACGGGAAACATTGCGCGCTGCGCGCGCCAACCGTGTTTTCTTTGCGGATGAAAAGCGCATCCGCAAAGAAAACACGGTTATGGAAAAAAACAAGGACAGCGCGGGGGTTTTATACGAGATCGCCGATTGGGCACGGATGTGCTTTTCATCCGTGCCCAATCGGCGATCCGCGCGGACGGTTTTTCGTCCGCGCAAAATAAAAACTCCGCAATGAAGGGGGCGATCCGAATCGCCGCGTATACCCTTCGCAGCTCAGGTATTCTGGTAGCTGCGCCTGGTGCGCCGCGGCTGCTTGCGCGCCGCGCGTTTTTTCGCGGGCGGCGCGGCGCTGGTCTCGCTTTCGCGGTACACCACCAGTATCTTGCCGATGTGCTGCACCGGCGCCGAGCCGGTGCGGTTGCAGATCTCGCCAAGCAGGGCGAGGCGGGCGGCGCGGTCGTCGCCGGTCACGCGGATCTTGATCAGATCGTGCGCCTTGAGGCTGGTGTCGATTTCCTTGAGCACCGCTGCGGACAGGCGTTCGTTGCCAACGGTGACCACGGGTTTGAGCGCGTGCGCGCGTGCTTTGAGCAGCTTGCGCTCGGCAGGCGAGAGAGATTTCATGGTGAAAGCAATGGCAAAACCAGATTGTAACAGGCCGAAGAGCGAATGAGCCGCAGCAAGACCAGCCGGGCATGGATGCGCGAGCACATCAACGACCCCTTTGTGCAAAAGGCCAAGGCCGAGGGCTATCGTTCGCGCGCCGCCTACAAGCTGCTCGAACTCGACAAGAAAGACCGGCTGCTCCTGCCCGGGCAACTGCTGGTCGATCTGGGCGCCGCCCCCGGGAGCTGGTCGCAGGTGGCGCTGGCCAAGCTCGGAAGCAAGGGCAGGGTGGTGGCGGTGGACCTGCTGCCCATGGAATCGCTGCCGGGCGTGCATTTCGTCCAGGGCGATTTTCGCGAGCAGGAAGTACTCGATGCGCTGCTCCTTGCCATGAGCGGGCGCAAGGCGGACCTTGTAATCTCCGATCTTGCCCCCAATATCTCAGGCATCGGGGTGAGCGATCAGGCCCGTTCCATGCATCTGTGCGAGCTGGCACTGGAGTTTGCCCGGCAATGCCTGAAACCCGGCGGCTCGCTGCTGGTAAAAGTGTTCCAGGGCGCCGGTTTCACCGAGTTCCTGGCCGGCATGCGCAAATCCTTTGTGAAAGTGGGATCGCGCAAGCCCGAAGCCTCGCGCGGACGCTCAAGCGAAATGTATTTGCTGGGCAAAGGGTTTAAAACGGGATTCAAAGCGGGGACGGGGAGTGGAGAATAGCGCTGGCTTGTTGCCAGCCCCCGGCACCTGTAACATGGGCGTATAGTCGTCCAAATTGGCGGTACAGAGGGTGCAATTTTGAACAATATGTTTAAGAATCTCGTGATCTGGCTGGTGATCGGCATGGTGCTGATGACCGTGTTCAACCAGTTCAACACGCGCCAGGCGGCCCAGGCGCCGATGGACTATTCGCAGTTCTACGAGGAGGTCAAGGCCGGGCGCATCGCCGAGGTCGTGATCGAGGGCCGCAACCTCAAGGCCAAGACCACAGAGGGCAAGGCAATCACCAGTTACTCCCCCGGCGATATTTGGCTCATTTCCGACCTGCTGAAGTACGGCGTCAAGATCAAGGCCAAGCCGGAAGAAGAACCTTCCTTGCTGATGAACATTTTCGTCTCCTGGTTCCCGATGCTGCTCTTGATCGGCGTGTGGGTGTTCTTCATGCGCCAGATGCAGGGCGGGGGCCGTGGCGGGGCCTTCTCGTTCGGCAAGTCGCGCGCGCGCATGCTGGACGAATCGACCAACACCGTCACCTTCGCCGACGTGGCCGGCTGCGAGGAGGCGAAGGAGGAAGTGTCCGAACTGGTCGATTTCCTGCGCGATCCGTCGAAGTTCCAGAAACTGGGCGGGCGCATACCCAAGGGTGTGCTGATGGTCGGCAACCCGGGCACGGGAAAGACGCTGCTGGCGAGGGCGATCGCCGGCGAAGCCAAGGTGCCGTTTTTCTCGATTTCCGGCTCGGACTTTGTCGAGATGTTCGTCGGCGTGGGCGCGGCGCGCGTGCGCGACATGTTCGAACAGGCGAAAAAACATGCGCCTTGCATTGTGTTCATCGACGAAATCGACGCGGTCGGCCGCCAGCGCGGCGCGGGCCTGGGCGGGGGCAACGACGAGCGCGAGCAGACGCTGAACCAACTGCTGGTCGAAATGGACGGTTTCGAGGCCACGGCCGGCGTGATCGTGATCGCCGCCACCAACCGCCCCGATGTGCTCGACCCGGCGCTGATGCGCCCGGGCCGCTTCGACCGCCAGGTGGTGGTGCCGCTGCCCGATATCCGCGGCCGCGAGCAGATCCTGCTGGTGCATATGCGCAAGGTGCCGATGGCGCCCGACGTCAAGGCCGATATCATCGCGCGCGGCACGCCCGGCTTCTCCGGCGCCGATCTCGCCAATCTGGTGAACGAAGCGGCGCTGTTCGCGGCGCGCTTCAACAAGCGCCTGGTCGACATGGACGATTTCGAGCGCGCCAAGGACAAGGTCATCATGGGCGCGGAACGGCGCTCGATGGTGATGCCGGAGGAAGAACGGCGCAACACCGCATATCACGAGTCCGGCCACGCGGTGGTGGCGAAGCTCCTGCCCAAGACCGATCCGGTACACAAGGTCACCATCATCCCGCGCGGGCGCGCACTCGGCGTGACCATGCAGTTGCCGATTGAGGATCGCTACAGCATGGACCGCGAGCGGCTGCTCTCGAGCATTGCGGTGCTGTTCGGCGGGCGCATCGCGGAAGAGATATTCATGCACCAGATGACCACGGGCGCATCGAATGACTTCGAGCGCGCCACCGAGATGGCGCGGCGCATGGTGACGCAATGGGGCATGTCGGATGCGCTGGGGCCGATGGTCTACGGCGAAAACGAGGGCGAAGTGTTTCTCGGCAGGTCGATTACGACGCACAAGAATGTTTCCGAGGTGACCATGCAGAAGGTCGACCAGGAGATCCGCCGCATCATCGACGAGCAGTATGCCCTGGCGCGGCGCCTGATCGAGGACAACAGCGACAAGGTCGAGGCAATGGCGAAGGCGCTGCTCGAGTGGGAGACCCTTGACTCCGACCAGTTGAACGACATCATGGAAGGCAAGGCGCCGCGAGAGCCCAAGCCGAAGCAATCCGGCACCACGCCGCCGCCGGCGCAGAAAGACGGCACCACCGGCGCTGCGGCGCCCGCGGCGACCTGAACTCTCCCACGCTACGTTGCGGCAGGTTTTCGCTGTCGCTGGCGAAGCCGCTGGTCATGGGCGTGGTCAACGTCACGCCCGACTCCTTTTCCGACGGCGGCAGGTTTCTCGACCCGGCCGCCGCCATCGCGCAGGCGCGCAGCTTGATTGAAGAGGGTGCCGACCTCGTCGACATCGGCGCCGAGTCCAGCCGGCCGGGCGCAACGGCAGTGGTGAGCGCGGATGAAGAGCTGCGCCGGCTGGTGCCGGTGCTGCGCGGCTTGCGCGATGTGCATGTGCCGCTGTCGGTCGACACGATCAAGCCGGAGGTGATGCGCGCCGCGCTCGCGGAAGGGGCGAGCATGATCAACGACATCAACGCATTGCGCGCACCTGGCGCGCTCGCCGCCGTCGCGGGCGCCGACGCCGCAGTGTGCCTGATGCACATGCAGGGCACGCCCGGCACCATGCAGCAGCATCCGCGCTATGGCGACGTGGTGGCGGAAGTGAAAGCCTTCCTGCGGGAGCGCATTCGTGCCGCACGCGACGCGGGGATTGCGCCGGAGCGCATCGTCATCGACCCGGGCTTCGGTTTCGGCAAGTCGCTGGAGCACAACCTCGAGCTGCTGCGTCGCCTGCGCGAATTCGATGCGCTCGGCGTGCCGGTGCTCGCCGGCTGGTCGCGCAAGTCCTCGCTGGGCAAGCTTACCGGCAAGTCCGTAGGCGATCGTCTTGCAGCGAGCATTGCCGCGGCCCTGATCGCGGCGCAAAATGGCGCCAGAATCCTGCGCGTACACGACGTTGCGGCGACGCGTGATGCGCTCTCCGTGCTTGCGGCCGTGGAAATAAATCGATGACAAGAAAATATTTCGGAACCGATGGCATTCGCGGGCTGGTAGGTGAGCCGCCGATCACGCCGGATTTCATGGTACGCCTGGGCTTTGCCGCGGGTGAGGTATTGGTGCGGCACGCGAAGCTGCACCGGAAAGAAAAAGCGGGCGCGCGCCCCGCGGTGCTGATCGGCAAGGACACGCGCATTTCGGGTTACATGCTGGAAGCTTCGCTGGAGGCAGGCTTTGCCGCGGCCGGGGTGGACGTGATGCTTACGGGGCCGATGCCGACGCCCGCGATCGCCTATCTCACGCGCGCGCTCCGCTTGCAGGCGGGAGTGGTAATCAGCGCCTCGCACAATCCCTATCCCGACAACGGCATCAAGTTCTTTTCCACCGACGGCAACAAGCTGCCCGATGCGGTGGAGGTCGAGATCGAGGCGCAACTGGAACAGCCGATGCGATGCCGGGCCTCGGCGCAACTGGGCAAGGCGCGGCGCGTCGACGATGCCGCCGGGCGCTATATCGAGTTTTGCAAGAGCACTTTTCCCAATAGGCTCGACCTGCGCCGCCTGAAGATCGTGGTCGATTGCGCCAACGGCGCGGCCTACCACATCGCGCCGCATGTGCTGCACGAGCTGGGCGCCGACGTGGTGACGGTAGGCGTCAGTCCCGACGGATTCAACATCAATGACCAGGTCGGCGCCGGCAATCCGCAATCGCTGCGAACGGCCGTGAAGCGGCACAACGCGAGCCTGGGCATCGCGCTCGACGGGGACGCCGACCGCCTGCTGATGATGGACGCGAACGGCAGGGCCTACGACGGCGATCAGTTGCTGTATATCATCGCGCGTCTGCGGGCCAAGCAGGGCGCGGTTCCCGGCGTGGTCGGCACGCTGATGAGCAACCTTGCGCTGGAGCGCGCTTTGGACAAGCTCGGCATAGCCTTCGCCCGCGCCAGGGTGGGCGATCGCTACGTGCTGGAGCTGTTGCACGAGAAGGGATGGCAGCTCGGCGGCGAGAACTCCGGGCATATCATTTGCCTGGACAAGCACACCACCGGTGACGGCCTGGTGTCGGCGTTGCAGGTGCTCACCGCAATCTGCGAGACCGATACAACCTTGGGCGAGCTGTCGCGCGACCTGGTCATGTATCCGCAGAAGCTGATCAACGTGAACGTGGGCAAGGGGTTCACGTGGGACGCGAGCAAGGCGGTGTGCCAGGCAAAAGCGGTGGCCGAGCGCGAACTGGGCAAAGCGGGGCGGGTGTTGTTGCGGCCCTCCGGCACGGAACCTGTGCTGCGGGTCATGGTCGAGGGCGAGGATGGCGCCAAGGTGGAGGCCTTGGCGGCGATGCTGGCGGAGCAAGTCAGGCTCGCGGCCGTTTAGCCGGGCTTCAGCCCGCTCCGGCACCGGCTCGCAGCTCCCGCCGGGCCTGATCCTCACGGGAGGCGACCGAATCGTCCACGGCAACTTTCTGCTGAAACCGGTTGACCGGACTATTCCTGTTGCTCCAGGCTATGCCTGAGCCGCAAAAGGTAAGGTAGGCCCTGGATAGCCCTGCTGCCATACCACGAGGCCATTTCTCCATCCACCAAAGCGATCCGGCAGCTTGATCTTGCTGGCAGCGCTTGGCTGAGTTCGGCCAAATGTTTTTCCCGGAAAGAGTACGGCTCGCTGCTCAACAGCACCCAATCCACTTCATCGAAGCATTCGGAGAGGCTGGGCAGTTCCGGATAGCGGGCCGCTGCCTCCGCCGGCATCGTGTCCCAACCGACCAGCGCCAAATTGCGGGATATATAGGTATCCCGGGATATCGTCATCCAGGGGTTTTGCCAGATCAAATAAAGCACCCGTTGCCGGGGCAAGGTTTCCGCCCCCCGAATCACGGCCTGATAGGCTTCGAGAAACTGCGCTTCCAGCGCACCGGCTTGTTTCTGCCGGCCGAAAACGCCCCCGAACAGGCGGTATAGCTTGAGGTTTCCCGTAGGGTCCAAAGGGTGGGTGACGATGACGTGGGGGACAAATTCCTCCAGGGCCTGTGCCACCCATTTCGGATTTTCGTCTACGTTCACGACCGCGTGGGTGGGCTGGAGTTTGCGGATCTTTTCTATATCAACATCCTTGGTTCCTCCCACTTTGGGAACCCGTTTCACCCCCGGCGCCGGGTGGATGCAAAAGCCGGTGCGGCCCACTAAATTCTCTCCCAGGCCCAAATCGAACAGCAGTTCGGTGATGCTGGGAACCAGGCAGACGATCCGGTAGGGCGGAACGGCAGCGGGATGAGAATTTCCCAAATCGTCGGACCAATGGATAGAGGGTGATGGGCGCATGGAGAGCTGCCTGGCGGAAAGCGCGGGCCGAGAAACCGGGAAAACGATACCGACGACTCAAAAAAAAACGCAGGGCGTCCGGTTCTTTGGGCCGGGCTGCCGAATCTCAAGCTAAAGCGGGGGAGTTTTCACAACTTCCGAGGCGTACCGGCTTTCATCGTTTCCTCCTTATGGGTTAACTTTCAAGAATCAAATCACCGAATTTAATTGGCAGCCAAGACTATTTCAGAGGCCGAAACCATTACTGGAAATATTTTACGATCCAGCGGCTCATCTCTCGGACCCGGCCCAAGCTTAGGATGCATAGCCTTGAGCAACGCCACCCCTTTCGCAATTTAAAAAACAACGCCCCCTATCAGCAACCCTTGCCGAGCGCCCGAGGCCGGGGAGGGATGCGGAACGATCATTCACGATCGGCTGCTGCGATCTCGAGGGCGCGCAAGGCGGCCTCGCGGTAATCCAGTTCGCCCTGCCGCAACGCCAGGCACAGGGCCTCCAGTTCCGGGCTGGATCGGTTGACGATCCGCGCCCGCAATTCGTCCGCCGCCAAGCTGGCCAGCACGCGTTTGAGCCGCGGCAGCGCTCCCCCCCTGAAGTCCACTCCAACTTGGGCGTGATGCGCCTCGATGGCTTCGGCCAGCCGCTGCACCCCGACGCCGGTGGTGGCCACGGTGCGGAGCACGGGGGGCACCCAGGCCGCTTCCGCGCGCAAGGAAAGCATGGCGAGCAGTTCCCGTTCGGTGCGGTCGGCCAGCGGCGAGTCGCTCTTGTTGACCACGAAGATGTCGGCGATTTCCAGGATGCCGGCCTTGATGGCTTGGATGTCGTCGCCCAGCCCCGGCGGGCAGACCACGATGCGGGTGTGGGCAATGTCGGCGATTTCGACTTCCGACTGGCCGGCGCCGACGGTTTCCAGGATGACGAGGTCGAACCCGGCGGCGTCCAGCACGTCAACCACCCGCGCCGCGGAGCGGCACAGTCCGCCAAGGTGGCCGCGCGAGGCCAGGGAGCGGATGAACACCCCTTCGTCGGCGGTATGGTCTCCCATGCGGATACGGTCTCCCAGCACGGCTCCGCCGCTGATGGGGCTCGATGGGTCCACCGCGATCACGCCTACCCGCTTGCCCTGTTTGCGAAGTTCGCCGATCAGCGCATTCACCAGAGTGGACTTGCCCGCGCCGGGAGGGCCGGTGATGCCGAGTACCCGCGCCCGGCCGAGGTCGGAGTAGACCGCCCGGAGCAGCGCTGCGCCTTCGGCCCAATCGTTTTCGACCGCGGTAATGGCTCGGGCGATGGCGCGCCGCTCGCCGGCGGCCATCCCCGCAATGAGCGCGGTGGCAAGGTCAGGCCGCGAATCCATGTTGGGCTACTCCAATGATTGAAGACCGTGAAAATAACCGGCCCCTTTCCCGCTCGCCTTGAGCGCGGCCGAGGGACTGACCACGAACGTGTAGCGAATTGAACATTAAGAAGACGTCGGCCATTGGCGATTCAGGCGCACCCACGGCTAACTTGACATACGCCGCCGCCAGTCGCATAGTTTTATGAAAAACGAATGCTCGTTATTATTCTACTCTGGCAGCAATGAAGCGCGATGACTTTAGCATCGAGCGGATAGACCAAATGTTGTGGTGCAAGTCATGATTCTTCTGCACCCGCAACCCTAACCTCCCGGAACCGCAGACCATGGGCCACCGCTTATCGAAGATCACTACCCGCACCGGAGACGACGGCACCACCGGGCTGGGGGACGGTTCCCGCACCGCCAAGGACTCGCCGCGCATCGAAGCCATCGGCGCGGTGGATGAGCTGAATAGCTGCATCGGCCTGCTGCTGGCGGAAAATCCGGGCGAGCCCACCGCCGGCTGCCTGCTGGAAGTGCAGCACGATCTTTTCGAACTGGGAGGAGAGCTTAGCATTCCCGGCGCCGTCCGCATCGCGGAGGAGCATATCCGGCGGCTGGAAGCGGCCCTGGAAGAGGTCAACCGGGATTTGCCGCCGCTCAAGGAATTCATCCTGCCGGGGGGCTGCCGGGCCGCGGCCTGTGCCCATTTGGCCCGTACCGTGTGCCGCCGGGCGGAGCGCCGGGTGGTGAGCATGGGCCCAGGAGCCATCTCCCCCTGCTGCCGGCGTTACCTGAACCGGCTGTCGGACCTGTTGTTCGTGCTTAGCCGGTTGCTCAACCGCCGAACCGGGCACCCCGACCTGCTTTGGCAGCGGGGCAAGGCCAAACCGGACGCTTAGGGGGATTTCTCGCGAGTGGCGTGCCAGCCAGAATTCGGTCCAGCGTTGATCGAGGCGGCCGCTATGGCCCGTATGCTTTCTGCTTTCTGTATGGATGAAAAGCGCGTTCATACGGAAGGCACGGTTATGAACAAGAGCAACAACGGCCCGGAGTCGCCTTTGTACAAGATCGCCGATTGCGCATGATGTGCTTTTCATCCGTACGCAGTCGACGACCCGCGCGGACGGTTTCTCGTCCGCGCAAGGTCGCAACGCTACTACAACGAGGGCCGCTGCATCACTGGCCGATTAGCCAAATCGGCCGGTGATATAGTCCTCCGTTTCCTTCTTGCCGGGGTTGATAAAAATCTTGTCGGTAACATCGAATTCGATCAGTTCGCCCAGATACATGTAAGCGGTGTAGTCGGACACGCGTGCGGCCTGCTGCATGTTGTGCGTGACGATGGCGATGGTGTAGTCGGCCTTGAGTTCGTCCAGCAATTCCTCGATCTTGGCGGTGGAGATGGGGTCCAGCGCCGAGGTCGGTTCGTCCAGCAGCAGCACTTCGGGCTTGACCGCGACCGCGCGGGCGATGCACAGGCGCTGCTGCTGGCCGCCCGACAGGCTGAGTCCGCTTTGCTTCAGCTTGTCCTTGGCTTCGTCCCATAGCGCCGCCTGGCGCAGCGCCCATTCGACGCGCTCGTCCATCTCCACGCGGCTGGGCTTTTCGTACAATTTGACGCCGAAGGCGATGTTTTCGTAAATTGACATCGGGAACGGCGTCGGCTTCTGGAACACCATGCCCACCCTGGCGCGCAAGGCAATCACATCCTGCTTCGGATCGAGGATGTTGTTGCCGTTAAGGATGATTTCGCCGGTAGCGTAATGGCCAGGATAAAGGTCGTACATGCGGTTGAAAGTTCGCAGCAGCGTGGA
>SCTX01000033.1 GCA_004298385.1 Betaproteobacteria bacterium
CATGCCGCGCCCGCCTGAAACGATAATTTTGGCGACGGTCAGCTCGGGCCGTTCCGACTTCACCAGCTCGCGACCCACCAGGCTGGACAATCCCGCGTCAGCCACCGCGGCGACGGCTTCCACCGCGGCCGCGCCGCCGCTCGCTGCAACCGCGTCAAACCCGGTGGCGCGTACCGTGATGACTTTCACCGCATCCTTGGACTGCACCGTCGCCAGCGCGGTGCCCGCGTAGATCGGGCGCACAAACGTGTCTGCCGAACTGACGCCGACAATTTCGGAGATCTGCGCCACGTCAAGCAGCGCGGCAATGCGCGGAGCGACATTCTTGCCGAAGCTGGTCGCGGGAGCAAGGATATGGCTGTAGCCGGCGGCGACGGACACGACCAGCGCAGCGAGACTTTCGGCCAATTCGTCCTTGTACTGCGGCGCGTCCGCCACCAGCACTTTTTTTACGCCGGCGATCTGCGCCGCGGCCTGGGCGGCAGCGGCGCAACCGCCGCCCGCGACCAGCACTACGATGTCGCCGCCGATTTTCGCCGCCGCGGCGACGGTGTTGAGCGTGGCGCCCCTGATGCTCCGATTGTCATGATCGGCAATAACGAGTATGGACATTTAGATCACCTTGGCTTCGTTGCGGAGTTTTTCGACCAGTGCCTTTGCGTCCGGCACTTTGACGCCGGCCTGGCGCTTGGGCGGCTCTTCCACTTTGAGCGTGGCGAGGCGCGGGCTCACATCGACGCCTAGCGCCTCGGGCGTGAGCGTATCGAGCGGTTTCTTCTTCGCCTTCATGATGTTGGGCAAGGTGACGTAACGCGGCTCGTTCAGGCGCAGGTCGGCGGTGATCACCACCGGCAGCTTGACCGAAATCCGTTCCAACCCGCCATCGACTTCCCGCGTGACCTCGGCTCTACCGTCGGCGATTTTCACTTTCGAGGCGAACGTGGCCTGGGACCAGCCCAGCAGCGCCGACAACATCTGTCCCGTCTGGTTGCAGTCGTCGTCGATCGCCTGCTTGCCGAGGATGGCCAAATCCGGGTTTTCCTTCCGCGCCACGGCGCTCAACAGCTTCGCCACGGCGAGCGGCTGCACCTCGGCGTCGGTTTCGACCAGGATGGCACGGTCGGCGCCGAGCGCGAGGGCCGTGCGCAGCGTCTCCTGGCTCGCGGCGGGGCCGCAGGACACGACCAGGATTTCCTTTACCACGCCCGCTTCTTTCAGGCGCACCGCTTCTTCGACCGCGATTTCATCAAAAGGATTCATCGACATCTTGACGTTCGCGGTCTCGACGCCCGAGCCGTCTGCCTTGACGCGCACCTTGACGTTGTAATCGACCACCCGCTTGACGGGAACTAGGACTTTCATCAACTTGCTCCAAAGGAAATAAAAATGGTGGAGGTGAAATTATAACTCAAGAAGACCCTGCGATTGTCAGGGTCTTACGGCTCATCATCACGATATGTGGGAGGATATCCATGAGGGGATTTTCCCGTCTCCCGTCTCCCGTCTCCCGTCTCCCGTCAAGCGGGACCGAGGAAGCGGGACCGAGGAAGCGGGGCCGGGGAAGCGAGATCGAGACCTTCTGGGCGCATCCCCTCATGCTCCCCGAAGCAGGGACCGCTTCGGCGGATCTGAAACGGTCTCTCAGGCGTGGGCCGACTCGACCAGCGCGGCGCCCACCACCGCGCCGGCGCCGCTCGCGCTCGCCGGTGACGAGCGCGAGTTGTCCATTAAATCTCACGTTTAATCCTTCGCCGCCAGTTCGTCGCGCAGCACCCGCTTGAGAACCTTGCCAGAAGGATTGCGCGGCAGGCTTTCGCGCATGACGAGCTGCCGCGGAACCTTGAAGCCGGCGAGGTGCTGACGGCAATGCGACTCCAGCTCCGCACGCGTGAGCTGTGCACCGGCCTTCAATACGATCACCGCAACCACGCGCTCGCCCCATTGCTCATCCGGCAGACCCACCACCGCGGCCTCGCTCACCTGCTCCAGGCGGTAGATCACGCGCTCAACCTCGGACGATGCGATATTCTCGCCGCCGCTGATGATCATGTCTTTCTTGCGGTCGGTGAGAAACAGGAACCCGTCCTGGTCGAGAAAACCGATATCGCCGGTGCGGAACCAGTCGCCGAAAAAGCTCGCCGCGGTCTTCTGCGGATCGCGCCAATAGCCTTTGGTGATTTTCGGCCCGCGCAGGCAGACTTCGCCCGACTCGCCCGGCGCGAGCACGCGACCGGCGTCGTCGCGGATCTCGATTCCGACGTGCGGTACCGCGCGCCCGGTCGAGCCGATTTTCGCGATTTCCATGCCGGCCTCCATGAGCGTGTCGCCAGAACAACTCTCGGTGAGCCCGTAGCCATCAATATAACGGCCGTGGCGAAACAGGCTGGAAAATTCGCGAATGCGCTCCTCCGGCGTGCGCTCGCCGCCGCCGATCGACCAGCGCAAGCTCGACACGTCATAACGCTCTCTTCCGGGCAAGGCGAGCAGGCGGTTCAGCATCACCGGCGCCATCCAAGCGCAACTGATGCGTTCGGCTTGAATCAGTTCCAGCGCCGCATCCGGCTCGAAGTCGCGCAGCACGCAGAGGGTTCCACCAGCGAGCAGCAACCCCAGGCCCGGCAGATCGAAGGCGCCCACATGGTAGAGCGGCCCGACGACGAGCAGCCGGTCGGAGGCGCAGAGCCCGAGGGTGACGATATGGTCTAGGCATTTCCAGTAATAGTTCTCGTAGCTGTGGGTCACGCCTTTTGGGCGGTCGGTAGTGCCCGAGGTATACATCAGGCGGAACAGGTCGCCCGAGGCCAGGGCCGCGCCGCGGATCGCCGGCTGCGCGCCCTGGGCGAGCAGCCGGCTATCGGACTGCGCCGCGGCATCGACGCCGACCTTGGCGGCGAAGCCGCCGGCGGAAGCGAGTAGTTCCTCGTCCACAAACAGGAGCTTCGCGCCTGCGTGTTCAAGGATGTATCCCACCTCCTCCGCCGCGAGCCTGAAATTGATCGGCAGCAGTACCGCGCCGATGTGGCTTGCCGCGAGCGCAAGCTCGATGAAGGCGGCGCTGTTCTTCATCAGCAGCGCAACAATGTCGCCCTTGGCGATGCCGCGCGCCGCGAGCAGCCCTGCCGCCGCCTGCACGCGCTCGACGAGCGCCGCATAACTGACGCGTTCGCGGCCGTAGATCAGGGCGAGGCGATCCGGGCTTACCCTGGCATGGTAGCAAACTGCGGCACTCAGCGCGACCATGGTTCCTCCGCTTTAGTACGAACGCGGCATGCCGAGGTCATGCACCGCGATATAGTTGAGGACCATCTCCTCGGAGATCGGAGCAAAGCGGAACAGGCGGCAGTCGCGCCACAGCCGTTCCACATGGCAATCCTTGGCGAATCCCATGCCGCCCATGGTCTGCATCGAGCGCTCGGTGGCACGTGAGACCGCCTGCGCCGCCAACAGCTTGGCGACGTTCGCCTCACTGCCGTAGGGCAAGCCGGCATCGAAATTCGCCGCAGCCTTGTAATTCATCAGCCGCGCGCTCTCGATCTCCGCGTAACACTGCGCCAGCGGGAACTGCAGCCCCTGATAGGCGCTGATCGGCGTGCTGCCGAACACCTTGCGCTGATTGGCGTAGTCCACGGCGAGCCGCAGCGCGAGTTCGCCCGTACCCACCAAAGCGGCCGTGGTGACGATGCGCTCGGTATTGAGCACGTCGAGCAATTCCTTCCAGCCGCCGTCGAGCGTGCCGATCAGCTCTTCGGGTTCGACGCGCACGTTGTCGAAGAAGACGTTGCTCGAGGCGAGCGTATTCGTGCCCACTTTTTCGATCGCCTGGTGGGTAAGTCCGGCCCGGTCGACATCGATCATGAACATCGACAGCCCGGAAGTGCGCCTCCCGCCCTCGGCCAGCTTGGTGGTGCGCGCGACCGCCAGCATTTTCGCCGCATCGGCAACGGCAGTGATCCAGATCTTGTTGCCGTTCAGGCGCCAGCCCTTGCCATCGGCATGCGCAAAGGTCTTGATCTCGAGCGTGTTCGACCCCGCGTCCGGCTCAGTGAGCGCCATGCAGCAGTTGATCTCGCCGGATACGATTTTCGGGAGTACCTCGGCCTTCATCGCCGGCGTGCCGAAGCGCGAGATCGAGACGCCGCCGAAGATCGAATTGACCATGAACAGTTGCCCGACAGTCGACCCGCCCGCGCCGGCGGCGAGATTTTCGACGATCAGCGCCATCTCCAGCATGCCCAGGCCGGCGCCGCCGTGTGCCTCCGGCAGGGCGACGCCGCACAGGCCGGCGTCGCACACCGCCTTCCAGAACTCGCGCGGAAACGCCTTCGCACTGTCCTGGCGCCGCCAGTAGTCCAGACCGAAGCGCTCGCCGATCTGGCGCGCGGTCTTGGCCATCATGCTTTGCTCTTCGGTCAGACGGAAATCCATCACTTTTCTCCCACGGGATTAGGCGAACAACTGCGCGGGCAGCTCGAGCCGCTCGCGCACGCCATTCAGCAGTTGCAGTCCGCGCACGCCGTCGAGCACCCGGTGGTCGCAGGATAGCACCACGCCGATCTCCCGCACCAGTCGCGGCGCGCCGCTCTCATCGGGGCGGAACCGGCGACGCTCGCTGCCGACACCGAGGATCGCCGCCTGCCCCGGATTGATGATCGAGCCCATATAGGTCACGTCGAACATTCCCGCGTTGGACAGCGTGATCGCGCCGCCGCCGACCTCATGCGGGGAGAGTTCGCCGCCGCGCGCGCGCGCCACCAGCCCGGCCGCGGCCGTCGCCAGTTGACCGAGGTCCATCCGGTCCGCGTTACGCAGCACCGGCACCGTCAGACCGCGCTCGGTGTTGACGGCGACGCCAAGGTCCACGCCGGGCAGCTCGACATAGTACTCGTCATCCCATATGCGGTTGAGCTTCGGCTGTGCCGCCAGCGTGCACGCAAGCGCGGCAAGAAACAGATATGTCAGCGTCAGCTTCGGGCGGGCGGCGTCCGCGTTCCATTGTGCGCGCTGCGCCTGGAGCGCGCTGACCTCGATCTCCGTGCTCAGATAAAAATGCGGAATATTCTGCTTCGCCGCAGTCAGCCGGCGCGCTGCGGCAAGCTCGCTGGCGCCGGCCTTGCGGCGTACCGGCTCGGGCCCTGCGGCGGCAACTGGCGTTACAGCGGCGGTCGGCGCTACGGCAGTGCCGGCTTGTGCCTCGCTCTGCTTCGCCTCGGTTTCCCATTCGGCAAGCACGCTGCCGACCGGCACGGTATCGCCTGCCGGCACCAGAATATTCAATAAGCGGCCGGCCTCCGGAGCTTCGATTTCGTTGGCCACCTTGTCGGTTTCCACGACGACACAGACCTCGCCCCGGGCAAAAGTGCCGCCGACGGCGATCGGCCATTCGATGACCGTGCCCTCGGTCATGGTGAGTCCGAGCTTGGGCATCAGCAACTTCCGCACGGACATGGTTCTAGTCGCCCTTGAATTGCGGCTTGCGCTTCTCGATGAAGGCGCTGCAGCCCTCATGGGCATCGCGACTGTCGAGCACCAGGCCGATCATCGCCTGCTCGAACGGAAGCGCCGCAGCCAGAGGCATGTCCGCGCCGTGGCGCAGCGTGCGCTTGAGTAGCTTCAGCACCAGCGGAGATTTTGCCGCGATTTTTTCGGCCAGAGCCAGCGCGGTGCTCAAAACCTCCGCCTTCGGGACTACCTTGTTCACCAGCCCGATCGCGGCAGCCTCCTGCGCGGTGATCTGGTCGCCGGTGAACATCAGTTCCTTGGCGCGGCACAGCGGCAACTGCCGCACGATGCGCTGCGTCCCTCCTGCCCCGGGGAATAGACCCAGGGTGATCTCCGGCAGCCCCAGCCGCGCGGTGTCGGCCGCGATGCGCAGATCGAGCGCCAGCACCAGTTCAGTGCCGCCGCCGAGCGCCCAGCCATTGACGGCGCCTATCGTCGGCTTGTCGCAGTTCTCGACCCGAGCGAATACGCGGTGTATTACTTCGGCGAACTCGAGGTAGTGCGGCAGTCCCTGGCGCGAATCGAGGTCAGCGATATCGCCGCCGGCGACAAACGCCCGATCGCCGGCGCCGGTCACGACGATCACATGCACCGCGGCATCGGCTTCCAGTGCCGCAAACGCGGCCTCGAACTCGATCAGCGCAGGCACGTCGAGCGCGTTGAGCGTTTCCGGCCTGTTAATGGTGAGTATCGCGACGGCTCCGCGCCGTTCGGTGAGTATGGCTGTCATGGCTTGATCCTCGCGTTGGGTTTCCAGTCAAGAGAGCGGCGCACCGCCGCCATTATGTCCGCTTCGCCCGGCAGGCACTCGCGCTCGAGCGAGCGCGCAAACGGGACCGGCATGAAATCCGCGCCCACCCGAAGCACGGGCGCCGCCAACTCCGCGAAAGCGAGCTCCGAAACGCGCGCCGCGATTTCCGCACCCACGCCGAACGCTGTCACCGCTTCGTGGGCGACTATCAGCCGCCGTGTCTTCGCCACCGACTCGAGCACCGTACGCTCGTCCCAGGGCTGGATCGAGCGCAGGTCGATCACTTCGGCCTCGATGCCATCCGCAGCGAGAGCTGCCGCAGTCTTCAGCGCAGCCGCGACGCTCGCGCCGTAGGCGACGATGGTCGCGTCGCCCCCGCTCCGCGCGATGCGCGCGCTCCCAATTGCGACCGGCTGCGGCACATCGGCGAGTTCGCCCTTGATCGAGTACAGCGTCTTGTTCTCGACGAACACCACCGGATCCGGATCCGCAATCGCCGCGCGCAGCAGCGCGTAGGCGTCGGCCGGGTTGCTCGGCACCACCACCTTCAGGCCGGGAACATGCGCGAACCAGGCTTCCAGGCATTGCGAGTGCTGCGGCCCGGAATTCAGCCCGCCGCCGTGCGGCGTGCGCACCACCATGGGAACGCTGCATTGCCCGCCGAACATGAAATGCGCTTTCGCGGCCTGGTTGACCAGCGCATCCATCGCGAGCGTCACGAAATCCATGAACATGATCTCGACCACGGGCTTGAGTCCCCCCAGAGCGGCGCCCACCGCCGCGCCGGCGATCGTTGCCTCGGAGATCGGCGTATCGCGCACCCGTTCGGGTCCGAACTTTGCCAGCAGCCCGCGCGTCACTGCGAACGGGCCGCCCGGCGCCGCGACGTCCTCGCCGAACAGGACCACCGAGGCATCGGCTTGCATGGCGTCGGCGAGCGCCCGATTGATGGCCATGCCGTAACGGGTCTCAGCCATGAGCGCCTGCCGCAGCCTGGGTATATACATCGGCAGCCGCAGCCGCATAGTCCGGCTCCCGGCCCAGGCGCGCGGCCTCCACCGCGTCCTCTATCCTCGTTTCGACCGCGCGTTCGAGCGTGCGCATACGTTCAGCGGGAATTCCCGTCGCTTCGAGTCTTGCGCCGCTCACTACCAAAGGATCGCGGCTGCGCGCATCGGCAAGATCGCCGGCGTCGCGATATTTCTGCGGGTCGCCCTCGTAGTGGCCACGCCAGCGGAATGTTTTGCATTCGAGGATCTGCGGGCCATCACCGCGGCGCGCCAATGGGATGATGCGGGTTGCCGCCGCGCGCACCGCCTCGACGTCGCTGCCATCGACCTGGACCGCCGGAATCCCGAATGCATGCCCGAGCGCGCCAAGCTGCGCCGCGAACTGCCGCTCCAATGGCGAGAACTCGGACCAGCCGTTGTTCTCGCACGCGAATATGAGCGGCAGTTTCCACAAGGAGGCGAGGTTGAGGCATTCATGCAGCACGCCTTCGGCCATGGCGCCGTCGCCGAAGAATGCCACCGCTACGCCGCCGGTGCGGCGCACCTGATGCGCCAGCGCGCTGCCGAGCGCGAGCGGCAGACCGCCGCCGACGATGCCGTTCGCACCGAGCATTCCGACACGCAGGTCAGCGACGTGGATCGAGCCGCCGCGCCCTCGGCAAAGCCCTTCCTCCCGGCCCAGGATCTCGGCGAAAAAACCGCGCAAATCGACACCCTTGGCGAGGGCGTGGCCGTGGCCGCGGTGGGTCGAAGCCACAGTATCGACCGCCTGCAGCGCGGCGCAGATTCCGACCGGAACCGCTTCCTGCCCGATAGACAGATGCAAGAAGCCGGGCACTTCGCCGTCGGCGAACAGCCGCGACAGGCGCTCCTCCGAGCGCCGGATCAGCACCATGGTCTCGTAGAGCGAGAGCAGATCCTGCTGGCTTAACTCCATGTGCATCGATTCCTCATTGCGCCATTACACCTGCGCCGGCATCTCGTTCGCCGACATCAAGCCGCTCACCGCTTTTCTATTCTGGCAAGAGTCGTGAAACCCTCTGGGCGCGAGGCGATCGGGAAGGTGTGCATGGCAAAATCCCCGACGCTAACGCTTGACCTGGCCTTTGACGCTAACGCTTGACCCGGCCTTTCCTTTAAGTGTCTCGCGGCGTAAAAAAAGAAATAGTAGTGAGGAGTGATTCACAATTCATCAATCACAATAATTTATTTCAATACCCATGTCAAGCGCAACGTTGGCCGAAAAATGCGGCGCTTGACAAAGCGATTGCAGAAGGCCAAATTACAAAAGTGAATGGTGGGTCAGCGCTCGCCTTTGCATTGCTGATCCTTTCCCGGTAGCGCCAGAACCCTCGGCAAATACAACATCCTTCTATGAAAGTCGGCGGCTGATGACATCGCATAAAAAGGGCATGCCGGGCACGATTGATCGGCCCGCGCGCAAGGCCGATCGAAACGGGCCGAAAGTGAAAAGCTGGCGGCGCGGCAGCCGTTTGGAGAAATCGGGATTGCTTCGCGATGCTTTGCTTCAGGCTGCCGCGGCAGTGGTGGGTGAAGTTGGCTACGCGAACGCCTCGATCGCGCTGATTACGGCAAAAGTTGGCGTGGCACAGGGCACGTTTTACAATTATTTCGATTCTCGCCAGGATATTCTCGACAAACTGCTTCCCACCTTGGGCGAAAAAATGCTTGCCCACATAAAGCAATGTGCGAAAGGGGGGGCAAATTATACGGAAATCGAAGAACGCATATTCCGCGGTTTTTTTTCCTTTCTGGAGAAGGCTCCGCATTTTTCCCGCATCCTGAATGAAGCAGAGAGTTTCGCGCCTGTTGGCCATAAGCGGCATTTCGAGAATGTTTCAAGAAAATACCTCCATTTGTTTCACCGTTCGAAGCTCGAAGGTGAGTTTCCAAATTACAGCGAAGAGGAACTCGAGGTAGTCGTGTTCATATTGCTGGCGGCAAGAAGCTACCTCGCTTTACGCTATGTTGATGGCACGCAGCAGAAAAACACTTTGCCGGAATGGGTCGCCAAGACATACATGAAGTTTGTTCGCTATGGATTGGAAGGCGTGCCACCACCTTCTCAAGCTTCTATACCCGCCAACAAAATGAAAACAAAAAAGAAAGCAAAACTTTCCGCATGAACGACTGTTTGGACGGCGATCTACTTACCTCGACCGCCGGGCAATTCCCTGGATTCTTGCGTCTGCTTCGAGTCCAAATAAGAGGCTGTCGTTGGCTTACCCCTAGTCGATTTGCACGAGCCGATGAGTGCATTGCGGCAGGCGACGGACCTCGAACTGCTGCGCCGGGGCGCCTCATCCGCTTCAATCAGAAGACCGCTACGCTCCTGCGACGGCCAGCAGTAGTGCGTGTCTTTTTCGCTGCTACGTCGCGTCGTCGATCTCTGACTGATCGCTTATACTCTCGCCAGTTGTCGCTCAACACGGGTTGTCGGGACGCCTACCGAGGAACTGGCGGCCTTCACGCGGGAGCAGGCGCAGAACTATGCGCGGCTGCTCAAGGAATTCAACATTCAACCCGATCGACCCTGGGTTGCCCGGGTCGCCATCGAGTGACCAAACAGATGGAAGGGACTCGACATGAACCCGAAACAACCGGCCTCGATCCACGCAAACACAGAACCGTTGTGGCTCGACCAAATCAACCCCGGCATGCGCTTGCCGCTCCCGGATTTTGACTGCACCGCCGAATTGGTGGCCGGCTACGCTGAGTTGCTGGATGCCAAGCACCCCATCCATGTGGACCCGGAGTATGCGAAACAAACCCGTTTCGGCCGGCTCATCGCCCATGGGCCCCTGATCATTGCCAAGTCCCTGGGGATGTTGGGGGAGGTTTTCGGTGAAGCGCTACGAGTCATGCTGGATGTGGGCGAGTGGCGTTTCTATGGCCCGGTGTTCGTAGGCACCAAGGTGCGGCTGGAGTGTTTCGTGGTAGATATCAACGCTCCCAAGGGCGGTTCCTCCGGCGCCGTGCGCCTGGAAATCCGCGTCATGGCCGGGGACGGCGGTCTGGCCCAGCGCGGCACGGCCAGCGTGCTGCTGAGCCGGAGGCCGAAAGCCTGACGTCTTGTTTCGTACATTCGACAAGTATCCCACTCTTATTGACCAGGAGAGCAACCCAACATGAGCCAGAACAGCGCAAGGCCAGTTCCCTCGAACAGCGTCGATCGCGAGGCTTTTCGCGACATGTGCCGTAAATTCTCGCAAAAGGAGATTGGTCCTCGCTGGCTGCAGGCGGATAAGGAGTCCAAGTTTCCGGTGGAGTTTTATCACGCGGCTTGCAAGGCGGGACTGATCGGCCTTCATGCTCCCGAATCCCTGGGCGGGGCCGGCTTGGGCGTTACCGAAGAGGCCATCTCAATCGAAGAGCAGGCCAAGGTCAACCCCAATCTTGCCGTCATGGCGCTGATCCAAGGGGTGGCCGGTTCGCTGTTGTGCGAACACGGTGACGACGGCCACCGGCAGATTGTCAGGTCCAACAACGCCGGGGAGTGCTTGCTGGCCCTGGCGGTAACGGAACCGGAAGCGGGCAGCGATGTGCAAAATATCAAGACCACGGCCAAGCGCGAGGGCGACGAGTGGGTGCTGGACGGCATCAAGTCCTTCATTACCCTGGCGGGCGAGTGCGACGTGCTCATGGTGCTGGCCCGCACCGATCCGACCAAAGGGCGTCACGGCATGCATTTCTTCGCTGTGGATCGCAGGACGCCCGGCGTGCAGACTTCCCAGATCAAAACCTATGCCAATCGACCGCTACCCACCTACCGGGTGATGTTCAATAACGCAAGGGTGCCCGAGTCGCGCCGCTTGGGGGCCGGTTTCGGGGCGATCATGGCGGGCTTCAACCGGGAGCGGGTGATGGTGTGCGCCCGCTGGCTGGGCCACATGCAAACGGCGCTGGCCTGGGCATTGGATTACGCCAAGGTCCGCCAACAGTTCGGCAAGCCC
>SCTX01000034.1 GCA_004298385.1 Betaproteobacteria bacterium
CTTCAAGGTGTTCGAGCCGCTCGGTCTGGCGCTCTGGGATACCCATGACCCGCTCGGCTGTCTACAGAATATGGGCGGATGGACGTGCGAACGCACAACGTATTTTTTCGGAAACTTCCAAATCATCACGGCGACGAAGCTATAGCCGTTTCAAGAACAAGAAACAGGGTGCGCACACGCACCCTGTTTCTTTAGCGCAATTCGATCAGACCCGCCGCTTGTACTCCCCGGTGCGGGTGTCGATTTCGATCCTGTCGCCGGTGGCGCAGAACAGCGGCACCTGCACCGAAAAACCGGTGTTGATTTTCGCCGGTTTGAGCACCTTGCCCGAAGTGTCGCCGCGCACGGCGGGTTCCGTGTACAGGATTTCGCGCACCACCGTGTTCGGCAGTTCGACCGAGATCGCGCGCTCGTCGTAAAACACGACCTCGCACTGCATGCCGTCTTCGAGGAAGTTGATCCCCTCGCCCAGGTTGTCCTTCTCCACTTCGAACTGGTTGTAGTCGGCATCCATGAACACGTACATCGGATCGGAAAAATAAGAGTAGGTGGATTGCTTGCGCTCCAGCACCACGACCTCGAATTTTTCGTCCGCCTTGTACACGCTCTCGCTGACCGACTCGGAAAGCAGACTCTTGAGCTTCATTTTGACCACGGAAGCGTTGCGCCCGGACTTGCTGAATTCGGCCCGCTGCACCACCATCGGATCGGCGCCGAGCATGATCACGTTGCCGGCGCGGAGTTCTTGTGCGATTTTCATATCTTTCGTCCTACACGGTTTGATTAATCCAAAAGGCCGTTTCAGGAATTCAGAAACGGCCTCTACACCAGAGCATGAAGGGAGATATCCACCCTCATTTATTGGTACGCTCTAAAGCTTTCTATTTTAACACATTTTCGCAAAACCGCGCAAGATTATTTGCCAGATTTTCGGATTGGGCCAGTCGCCCCGCCCAGCGCTCTGCGTGCGCCTGCAACTCCAGCCGGTGCTCCCAGAAGCCAGTCCATGCCGGTGCTATCGCCGCAGCATCGCCATGATTCCAGGCCCGCCACAATTGCGCGAGCGCTGCCGTGGTCTCCGCCGGCAGTCCCTGGCAATACATTTCGAGGAAGGCCTCGAGCTTGGGCCAGTGCGCCCCCTCTTTTTGCGGGTAGATCTGCCATAGCAGAGGCCGCGCCGCCCATTGCGCGCGAACGAAAGAATCCTCGCCGCGCACGAGGTTGAGATCGCACGTCCACAGCAAGCGGTCGTAGCTATCCTGATCGAGGAACGGGAAAATTCCGACTTCGAGGCCAGCCTTGCGCAGAATCGCCCCCGGAGCAAGGTGTTCAACCCCGAAGAACGTCGTCAACGCTGCCGTCACGGTGCCTTCAGGCACCAGGCAGCGCACCGGCGTGCCCCCCGCCGCCCAGGCCCGCAGCAATGCATCCACCCCATCGTGCGGATAACAGAACAGGGAAACCTGCAGTTCGCCCGCGCGCGGCGCGGGGACACCCAGAACCTCCCAAAAACGTGCTCGTTCCGCCGCGGAACGCTGAAACCGGTCGCGTGTCTGCACCAGATTTTGCTCTGCCAGCAGCCCGCCCGTGCCGGCGACAAAACCGGGGAAAAAAAAATGCTTGACCAGGGGAAAAAACGGATGCGGCGAGGGCAGCGCGTGGCAGCCCTGCACCCAATTTTCGGCGCTTAGAAATTCGAGATTAATCCACGCCGGTTTGGGTTGCCTCGCAGCCATCGCCGCGACATAGCTCGCCGGTGGATTGCAGGCGAACGCCTCGACCACGACGTCCGCGGGGCGAACCGCCGGAAATGGTTCGCGCCACCACCTCACTTCCACGCCGTGGCTGTGCTGTGCGTCCCGGCCGGGGACTATATCGGGACAGATCTTGGCGAAGCTCGCGAGATCGTCGACCCACAAGCGGACCCCCAGGCCGTGCTCGGCGGCCAACTGCCGCGCCAGGCGCCAGCAAACGCCGATATCGCCGTAGTTGTCGACCACGGTACAGAAGATGTCCCAGGTGCGCGTGGATGGCATCGTCGAAGAATGAACCAATGGTAAACGCAGACCGACGCGATTATGCGCCCGGCAGAAAAGAAACGGGGCGCTCACGCGCCCCTGGTGTTTCCTTGGACTGAATCTATTAAATGCGGCTTTTCACGTAAGCGGCCAGTTCCTGCGCCTCCGGGTTGCTCGGCTGGCGCTTGAGCATTTCATCTGTCACGGTCTTCATCTCGTCGTAGAGCAGGTGATCCTGCAGCACCGAATAGTAGTAGAGCTCGGGCGTGATGTCCTCGGCCGACGACTTCTGGCGCAGTTGGGCATAGGTGGCCTTGGCCTGGCTGACTTCTGCCTGCTGTTCGGACGACAAACGTCCGGGCTTGCCGCCGCCGCGCACCGCGATACCGCCGGAGCGGCCCAGTTTCGCAATTTGCACCAGGTTAGGCACCTGGGCAATCTTCTGCGCCACGCCCGAAGGCAACTGCACCGCTTCCGCCGCCTGGCCGCTGACCGCTTCGCTTTGCTGCGTGCCCGCCTTGAAGCTGGACGGACCCTTCCAGGTTTCCTGGCGGCTGCCGTTGAAGTACACCAAACGCAACTGCGCGCCGGCAGGCAGGGTAAAACGATCACCCTGACGCACTTTCATGAAGGCTTGCGCCTTGGACTGGGTACCGCCCTGGCTGGCATAGTTCACATCCCCCGACAACTGGTTGACCAGCCCTACGTCGCTGGACTGAGCGCTTACGCCCAGCGCCACGCCTAAAAGCGCGGCAGCCAAAATCGATTGCAGCTTGCTCATTTGAACCTCTCTTTCAGTTTCACCAGTTTTAAGTCTAAACCCTTTTTTTGCGCGTTTCCCAGGTACTTTATCACGCTTGCCTGCGCATGCCAGCGAGCATTTCACCACATTTTCGGCTCATTTTTCGGCTATCGCGGGACTGAGCCCCAGAATCTCGAATACCTCGATGGGTTCGTCTTTGCCTTTGACTTTAACGGTTTCCTGCTTACCCGTGATCACGCCCTCTCCCGCGTCATCGACCGTCGCTTTGCTGGCGACGAGCACGCACTGCATCTCCTTGGTTACTCCCTCCAGCCTGGAAGCCGCGTTCACGGTATCACCAATGGCGGTGAATTCCGTGCGTTTGACGGAGCCAATGTCGCCTATCACCGCTTCACCGCTATGCACGCCGATGCCGATGCCGAATTCCGGTAGGCCGCGGCCGGGAAAGCGCTCGCGCATCCATTGCTTAAAATCTTCTGCTTCCTTCGCCATCTGCAACGCGGCCCGGAGCGCCCGACGCGCGTGATCGGGATGCCGCACCGGCGAGCCGAAAATCGCCATCACCGCGTCGCCGATGAATTTGTTGACCATCCCGCCCTCGACCAGAATAGGCTCGGTCGTGCGGCTGAAATAGGCGTTAAGCATTTCCACCACTTCGTGCGCGTCGAGCTTCTCCGAAATAGTGGTGAAATTGCGGATATCCGAGAACAGGACGCTCACACGCACCGACTCGCCGGCAAGGTCTGGGCGCTCGCCTTCGGTCAGCACTTTGACCACGTCATCGGAGACATAACGGCCGAACATTTTCTTTAACCGGGCACGCTCGCGCTCCTCGCCGGTAAGCCGCAGGCCGAGCGTGGTGAGAAATCCTATGCCCAGAGCCATCTGCATCCTGCCAACAGGCAGCAGCCAGTCGTCCAGGAACATGAACCACCCCGGGACCAGGCAGAGCAAGCCCAGCGCCAGCGCGGCGGCCAAGCCACTCGCCGGGTGCAGGCGCAGGTAGAGCCAAGCTGCGATAATGACCAGCGCCAGCACATAGATCGATTCGGCCGCGAGCGGCAGCCGGCGAGGGTAGTGGCCGGAGAGAACGGTTTCGACGATATTGGCGTGTATCTCCCCGCCTATCATCTGCTCGCCTTGCTTGCCGAATATCGCGCGCGAATAGGGGCTGGGGTGGCGATCCTGCGTGCCGCGGTCGTTGGCGGCGATGATCACAACGCGGCCGTTCAACTGCCTCACCTCGGGATCGGACAGGGCGTCGGCTTTGAGCAGCTTGCTCATCGATACGGTGGGGATGGCGCCGGGCGGACCGACGTAGCCGATCAGCCGCGGCCGCGCCTCGCGCGGCAATTTCACTCCCGCGATGTCCCATTCAGTCAAGGCCGGATCGAGCCCGGCGGCGCGCAGCGCGAGCTGGGTCGCGAAACCCATGGCCGGCTTGCCCGGATCCGGATCGAACACCGGCAAGAAACGCCGCACCGAGTTGTCCTCGTCGGGGTTCAGGTTGGCGATGCCGAGGTCGTTGGTGCCCTGGGGCAGCAAGTACAGGTGGTCGCGCGGCGGAAGCAGCAGCCTGCCCTCGCCGTTGGGCAGTTCGATCAATTGCGTGATGAGTATCTTGTTCCCCGCGGCGAGTTGGGCGCGAAACGGAGAATCGTAGCTGCGGCTCGTATCGGTCCCCGGCAGATCGAGTTTCCTCAGCCAGTCCTCGGCGCTGACCTGATACAGATAGTCCAGCCCGATCACCTTCACGCCCGCGCGCGTAAGCGTCTCCATCGCGCGCGCGAAGTGCGGCTGCCAGAACGCGAGCGGATCATCTTTGTATTCTTCCAGCGTCTGCTCGTCCACCGCGACCACCGCCACGTACGCCGCGTTGCGGCGCTTGCCGGCATACTGGTGCCAGTAATCGTAGTAGACGTTCTCCAGAGAATCCATCCATCCCAGGCGCGTCATCGCCTCGCTGCCGCCGAAGGCGACGGCTACCACAAGCACAAAGCGCCAGAAACTGCGCAGGCGGAACGAAAGGCTCGTAGCAGTTGCCATCAATCCCCGACGTAGACAAACGCGGCCCAGAAGAACGGGTGGCTGCGCGAAAATCGATATTGACCGCTGGCGTAGCTGCCGCGCCGCAGTTCGCGCTGAGCGTCGCTCACCGCCTTGAGCGCGGTCTCGCCCTGCTTGATGTTGCGAAAGGTCGAGGTCATCAGCGCCTCGGTCGACAGGCTGTCAACGCTCCAGTGCGACACGAGCAGGCTTTTCGCGCCGGCGTACATGAATGCCCGCGTCAGTCCGGCAAAGCCCTCGCCGTTGTTGGCCTGCGCCGTTTCGCCGGCGGTATTGCACGCCGACAGCGCCACCAGGTCGGCGTTCAATTCGACGTCTTCGATCACCTCTTTCATGGTGAGCATGCCGTCCTCGCCGTTCAAGTCGCCGGCCAGGGTCAGCGCAAGCGAAGGCTGCGCGCCGCTTTTCGCGCGCGCCGCGCCGGCCGCATGATCTGCGGCCGGATCCGCGCCGGGCAGGAACTCGCCGCCAAGAAAGCCGTGAGTGGCGAATAGCACGTAGCGGCTGTTCTTGAGTTCGCCTAATTTGGCCATGTGCTCCTGCGCCTCAGCGCCGATGAACATGCGACTGCTGCCGCCCAGGATCCGGGCAATGCTCCTCGCCTCGTCCGCGGTCTCCCTCAAGCGGGGAATGTCGGGCAGGCCGTCCTTGCCGACGCGGTAATTGTTTGCGAGCAGGCCCAGCGCCGCGCGCGTAGCGGGCGAATAGCTCTGCCCCGGCGGCGGAGCAAATATCGGGTCGGCAAACGCGGTGAACTCCTGGCGCGGACCGGTGTACCGCTTTGGGTAAAGACGCTGCGAAGCCAGCGCCGATAAGCTGGGGAGATAGGCAAAGCGATGCTCCTTGCCCAGATAAGCGAGCTCGCCGTATTCGCCGAGAAAAGGCCGCTCGGTATTGCCATCGCTCGCCGCGCGCGCCGACTCGAACGCCTGCTGTTCGGCCGGGCCGTAGTGCGTTACCAGGAGCTCGAGCGGCACGGTGAGCAATGGTCCGTCGGCCACCACGATGATCTTTTGCTTCCCCGCGAGCGCCGAAGACAGCGGCGCCACCAGGTCCCGATACAGGGAATTGAGGTCGGCGGGGTCGATTTCACGCAGGAACAGGACCGACTCGCCCACCGCCACTTTTTCGATCGCGCGGCGGATCGCGCGCACGCGTCGCGCCACGTCTTCGCGTTTGACCGGGAGATTGACCATCCGAAAGCGCTCGCGCGTCACCGCGAACATGGCGACCTCCTGCGGCAGCAGCACATAAGAGAGCAGCACTTCATCCGGCCGCAGCAGCTTCTGCTGCAAATCCTGCACGCTGACCGGACGCGGGTTGGTCAATTCCATGAAGCGCGGGTAGTCGCGCCACAGCGCCTCCTCCAGAGGCGCCAGTTCCCCCTTCGCGGCTGCGAGCTGAGCATCGAGATCGCTGCGGCGCGCGTCCAAACCGGGCTGATCGAGAGGCTGGGTGACCACGGCCAGACGCAGGTTTTCGATTTTCTCGTGCAGATCCTCCCGCTTCCGCTTCAGACCGAGGAATGCCGGGTCGTCCGAGAACTTGGCCACGTCGGCCTGGCGCATCATTTCGGTAAACACGCGGCTCTGGTTGCGCGACGCGATTTCGAGCACCTCGCGGTCGTATCCGCCCTGAGGCGAGGTCCGGTGCAACTGCAGCAGCACCTTAATGGTTTCCAGATAGATGTTGCCGTACTGGCCGAGGAAGGCGGCCCGGGTTTCCTCCGACAGCCCGCGGGTGCGCACATAAAGGTAGTCGAGCGTGTCGGCGGCTTCCTTGTAGAACGGCAACGCCTCGCGGTAGCGACCGTGCTTCGCAAGCGAGAATCCGAGGCGGCTGCTGTTCAGCAGCAGAATGCGCGGGTTACCTGCTCGGCGCGCTACCTCAACCGCTTTGCGATACAGCGCCTCCGCTTCGACCACCTTGCCTTGGCGGTCGAGCATCACCGCCAGCGTCGTCAGCATGGCCGCGGTATCGGGGTGCAGGGAACCCAGGCTCCTTTCGAGGATGTCGAGCGCGCGCCGCTGCAGCGGCTCGGCCTCTTGCGCCCGGCCGCGGCGGTCGAGATAGGTGCTGAGGTTGTTGAGCGTATTGGCCGTGGCCGGATGGCCGGGTCCCAGAGTACGCTCCTGGATGGCCAGCGCCTTGCGGAACAGGCTTTCGGTCTCGGTAAAAGCCTGCAGGTTGAATTGCGCCTGGGCGCGCGCCTCGCTCGGCGACAGCAGCTCGTCCTTGCCCTGCTCCTGCAGCACGTTGGCCAGATTGTTCATGCTGGTGGCGGTATCCGGGTGCTCCGATCCCAGCATTTTCTCGCGTAGCGCCAGGACACGCCGGTGTATTGCCTCGGCTTCCTTGGCCTTGCCTTGCAGGTAGAGCACATTACCCAGGTTAGACAGGCTGGTCGCGGTGCCCGGATGTTCCTTGCCCAGGGTTTTCTCGTGAATCGCGACCACTCGATAGTGCAGCGTCTCGGCCTCCTTGTACTGGCCGCGATTGATCAACTCCTGCGCGCGCGCGCTCAACTGCTTGGTATCCTCGTCGGCTCCCCGCCCGGTTGTTTCACTGAACTTGCCTTGCAGATCCAGCACCCGCCCGAGGTTGGACAAGGTCGTCGCCGTGTCCTGGTGCTCCTTCCCCAGTGTTTTTTCGAGGATGCGCAGCGAGCGGCGCAACAGCGATTCGGCGCTGGGGTAATCGCCCAGTTTTTCCAGAACCAGTGCCAGATTGTTCAGCGCGGCGGCCGTGTTCACATGCTCCGGTCCCAAGCGCTTTTCATAAATGTTCAGCGCGGCGCTGAAATTCTTCTGTGCATCTGCGTACTTCCCTTGCCGCATCTGGGCGTCGGCGAGGACATTGAGGCTGGTCGCGGTATCCGGGTCGCTGTCGCCGAATAGCCTCAGCGCCTCCTCTGCCAGTTGGCGCCCGGTGTCCTCGCCGCGCGCGTACTCGCCCTTGGCGATCTGTGCCTCGGCCTGATCCATGAGTTCCTGCCAGCGGCGGTCATCCGCGCGCTTGGGCTGCTGCACCGGACGCGGCGCTGTCTGCTGCTTTTTCTGCGGCGTCTGGGCGCAGGCGTAGTGATTCACTTCCAGCGCCAGCACCACCGCCAGAGCATGCAAAAGCAATCGAGCAGCGCCAACAGCCGGTTTCATGCACGCCCCATGGATAAACTCAGAACCGCTTGATTATAGGTGACCTCCAAGAATTGTCATACCGAGGCCTCGCAATGACAAAAAGGGATATTGCAGATGCTCGGTAGGCGTCCCCACAACCCGTGTTGAGCGACACATGGCGAGAGTATAGCGTTGCGCAGCCGTCCCTTCTACGTTGGCAGGCGGATCTCGGGTTGGACGGCGGATCGATTCTTCTATCAGTTTTTTTCGTCGCGCAGGCGTACCGCGCTTTAGGCGAATCGTTAATTATCGGTCTTGAAATAGCCCGGCTTGCCCGCGGGCCACGTCTCGCCCCACAAACTGAGACCGCCGCCGACGTCTAGGGTTTCGCCGGTGATGAAATTCCCGGCGTGCGAAGACAGATACACGCACGCCTCGGCGATGTCCATGACGTGGCCGGTGCGCTTCATCGGCCCGGAATCGTAGAGCGTCGTGCGGCCTGCGTCGGAATAGTTGTTGAATCCTGAGCTTTCAACGACGCCGGGCGCCACGGTGTTCACGCGGATTTGATACGGTGCCCACTCGACCGCCAGCGTCTTGGTGAGATAGATAACGCCGGCGCGCGACGCCGTGGTGTGCGCCATCTGCATGATGCCGCGCCAGACTTCGGCCGTGATCGTGATGATGCTGCCGGGCTGTCCGCGATCGCGCCAGCGCTTGGCGGCGTTCTGCATCATGTACCAACTGCCGTTCAGGTTGGTGTCGATGACCGCGCGCCAACCTTTATAAGGTATGTTGATCGCGTCCTGGGCGAACTGGCCGCCGGCATTGTTGATGAGATAATCGAGCCGGCCGTATTCGTCGAAGGTGTGGTCCATAAGATGCTCGACCTGTTCCGGCTCGCGGATCGACATGACCTCGGCCAGCACGCGCCCGCCGAAACCCCGCAAATACTCGGCCGCCTTCGTCAGCCGCTCGTGGTTGCGCGAACAGATCATCAGGTCCGCGCCCAAGCGCGCGAACAGGGTCGCAATGCCGCGGCCGATGCCGGTGGCGGCGCCGGATACGAGCGCTACTTGGCCTTTGAACAGGTCCGGACGATAAACCGTTGGATAAGTGGCCAGCTCGTCGTCCGTCAGGCCGTAATGTTGCTTGTATTCGATCATGTACTCTTTCGTCGCGCAGGTATGCCGCAATATAAACGTGCCCGGGATTGTCCGCAATTATACGAAAATGCCGAAGCCCATCATCCACGCACTACTCCGGTAGTTCTTTGCTTAGGTCGTATCCAGCTTTTTTCAGGATGCGGGCGGCATTCTTATAATAGAGCTTATCAAGGATTTCCTTGGAATAGCCCTCGGCTTCCCAGTCGCGATACAGCTTTTCGTAGGTGAACATGGGATAGTCTGCCCCGAATATGATTCGGTCCTGCAGCCTGTGGGCGATTTCCCATTTCAGGTCGGGGGCGAAATACTTGGGGGACCACCCGTGCAGGTCGTAGCCCACGATATTTGCTTTATGCATGAGTATGGCGATCATTTCCGTCTGCCACGGCCATGCCGGACGGGCGGCGATGATGTCCAGGTGCGAGAACTTAGCTGCCACCTCATCCACATGCCGTGGATGGCATGGATCCAGGGTGCAGCCCAGGCCTCCTCTGAATCCCGCTCCCCATCCCGTGTACCCCACCATCAGATGAACCGGTTTTTTCGCCTCGGCGCATAGATCATAAAACGGGTAAAACGCCTTGTCCGAAGGCGGCAGGTGCATCGCCATCGACATGGAAGTGAAACCGACTCCCACCTTCAGGTCTCTGATACATCGCTCAAGCTCTCTCAACCCTGCCAGACCGGTTTCCGGGTTGATCGCCACCCAGATTCCCAGGTACACGTCCGGGTCGTTCCGCATCATCTCGGCAGCGTAGTCGTGATATTCCTTAACTTCGTCGATAGGCATGGCCATGGTGAAGCTGAAATCGAGGATTACCTTGACGCCGGCGTCCCGCATCGCCTGGGCTTGCTGCTTCTCGGTGTGATGCACTATCTTGTACTTATAAGTCTCCTGTGCATGCTGCTCTTCCTCGGGTGTTCTCCAGAGAGAGCCTTTCTTGGTGCCAAAATGGGAATGGATATCTATTGCTCTCAGCTTCTTCAGTTTCTTCATTTTGCCTCCGCTATGTGTTGATTTCAGCTCGATCATAACTTGATCAAAATTATGGCGCCACCAAGTCGGCAGGTGGACCTTGGCTTACCTGGCGGATTGATTCTCCGATCGCTGTACTTTCCCGTGTCGCTTTACTTTCCCGTTGACAGCAGTATGGCGCGTGCAGGAATATAGGTACACCGACCTGTGTAATCCTATTTATGCAAACCCAAAGCAATCGCCGCGCCATGCTGCTCCTCATCGTACTGAGCGGCCTGATCATCGCGCTGTGCATGGGCCTGCGCCAGAGCCTGGGCCTGTTCATGCGGCCGATGACGCTCGACTTGGGGATCTCGGCGGCGACGTTCGGCTTCTCGATCGCGCTGCAGAACATCGTCTTTGGCATGTCGCAGCCCTTCATCGGCGCCCTCGGTGACCGCTACGGCCCGCGGCCGGTGCTGGTCGGCACCGCGCTGATCTACGCAGCCGGGCTGCTGCTGATGGTTTACTCGAAAGGCGTTCCCGGCGGGCTGGAAGTGGCGGGTTTTCTCATCGGCATCGGCACCGCCGGCACCGGCTTCGGCGTGCTGATCGGCACCGTCTCGCGCGCCACGCCGCCCGAGAAACGCAGCCAGACGGTCGGCCTGGTCGCGGCGGCGGGCTCGCTCGGCACCATGGTGATCGCGCCGGTCGGCGGCTGGCTGATCGACGGTTTCGGCTGGCGGGCGGCGATGGCGGCGTTCGCGGCGATCGCGGGCTCGATAGCGCTGCTGTCGCTGCCGATCCGCGAGCAATCTGTCGCAGGTGGAGTTTCGCTCGGGGCAGACCAGAAACTCGGTGAGGCGCTGCGCGAGGCGATGGGGCACCGCGGCTACCTCTTCATGACGCTGGCGTTCTTCGCCTGCGGCTTCCAGTTGGTGTTCATCACCACGCACCTGCCGGCGTACCTGCAGCTCTGCGGCGTGGCGCCCGGCGTGGCGGCGAGCGCACTGGGGCTGATCGGTCTTTTCAACGCGATCGGCACCTACATGTTCGGCCTGCTCGGCGCGCGCTACAGCCAGAAGCGCCTGCTCGCGATGATCTACCTGCTGCGCACGCTGATCATCGTCGTCTTTCTGCTCATGCCGATCAGCGCCGCCTCCACCCTGGTGTTCGCCTCCGCGATGGGATTCCTGTGGCTGGGCGTGGCGCCGCTCGTCACCGGGATCATAGCCCGGGTGTTCGGCCTGACGCACTTCAACACGCTCTACGGCATTGTCTTCCTCAGCCACCAGGTCGGTTCGTTCTTTGGCGCCTGGATGGGCGGGGTGGTATTCGACCGCTTCGGCAACTACAACTTCGGCTGGGGCGCGCTGATCGTGATCGGCGTCAGCGCCTTCACGCTGCAATGGCTGATGGACGAGCGCCCGCCGCGCGAGCGCGGGCCCGCCGGCGAGCCCGCGGCGGTGCCGGCGTAAGATTCGAGGTGGCTTATGACCCGCTGCTACGGAACGGCACGCTAATCGACGGCAGCGGCGCACTGGCGCACCGACGAGGCGGACGGATGTCGCAGTGTCGGGCGGATTGATTCTCATATCGATTGATTCTCGCATCGCTTGCTTGTAATGTTTGTAATGGCTATGCTAAGAGGCCGTTTCAGAATTACCGAAACGGCCGCCGGCTTAGGGGAGTACGAGGGGAGGTATCCCCTCGTTTTGTTTTGTAATGAACTCTAAATAATAATCGGACGAAAAACAGAGGGGGTCGAATGATGAAAGCCAATGGGTTGCGGATCGCCGGCTGCGATTTGGGCAAGGCATCGGCGCGCTTCGCAGTCGCGCACATCGACGTCGACGGCACGCTCACGATCGAGGACACGCGCTCCGAGCCGCACGACGGCGATCCGATCGGGATCTTCAGTGCATGGTACCGCGAGCAGGGCATCGGCTCGTGCGCAGTGCTCGCCGCCACCGGGGTCCACGCCGATGAGCTCCGCGATCCGGTGCTCGTTCTGCCGGAGGACTCGTGCCAGGAGGCAGCACTCGAGTTGTCGCCCGGGCTCGAGGATACGCTCAATCTGGTCAGCATCGGCGCGCGCGGCTACGGTGTGCTGAACCGCAAGCCGGCTGCGGCCGGGCGCAACGGCGACAGCTCCAAGTACAGCTACCAGTATCTCGAAAACGACAAGTGCTCGTCGGGCACCGGCGAGAACATCCAGAAAATCGTCGATCGCTTCGGCCTCGGTATTGTCGAAGCCGACGACAAGGCGCTCGCGGCCGGCGAGGGCATCCCGATCACGGCGCGCTGCTCGGTGTTCGCCAAGACCGAAATGACGCATTTCGCCAACCAGGGCAAGCCGACCGGCGAACTCTTCAAAGGTTATTTCAGCTCGGTGGCGCGCAATACCTATGCGCTGGTGACTCGCAACCGCGTCGACGGGCCGGTCTATCTGATCGGCGGTCCGGCGCGCATCGCGTCGTTCCGGAATTCGTTCGAGGATCTGCTCGGCGCGCAGGTCAAGACGCCGCCGCATGCGGAGTGCTTCGAGGCGGTCGGCGCCGCCGCGATTGCCGCGCTGCAGGCCGGCGCTCAGGCGCGCGCGCCGCTGCCGGCCGATCCCGCCGAACTGGTGCGCGCCGGCGGCGGCCACTTCGAGACCTTGCGCCCGGCGAGCGGCTGGCGTGAACGCGTGACGATCATGCCGACCCCGGTGGTTCCGGCGGGAGCGGCCGCGCGGCCAAGCGTGCTCGGGCTCGACCTCGGCTCGACCGGCGCCAAGGCGGTGCTGACCTCGATCGAAACCGGCGAGGTCGTACTCGACGTCTACGACCGCACGCGCGGCAACCCGGTCGACGCCGCGCGGCGCCTGGTGCGCACGATCCTCGATGCGGCCGAGGTCGACGTGCGCGCCATCGGCGTGACCGGCTCGGGCCGCGAAGCGGTGGCGACTCTGGTGCGCGCCGTCTATCCCGATAGCGATCACGTCATCGTGCTCAACGAAATTGTCGCGCACGCGACCGCGGCCACGCGCTGCGACACGCGCGGCGGCGAGGATCTGTCGGTCATCGAGATCGGCGGCCAGGACGCCAAGTACATCCGCGTGCAGGGTGGACGGATCGTCGAGAGCGACATGAACAAGGCCTGCAGCGCCGGCACCGGCTCGTTCCTCGAAGAGCAAGCCAATCTCTACGATGTCCGCGACATCGAGGAGTTCATCGCGCTGGCCTCGCGTGCGGATCGCCCGCCGGACCTCGGCCAGATGTGCACGGTGTTCGTCGCCGACGCCGCCGCGCTCGCCATCAAGGAGGGCTATAGCCGCGAGGATATCTTCGCGGGTTTCCAGTATTCGGTGATCCACAATTACCTGAACCGCGTGATGGGGCAGCGGGCTCTTGGCGAGCGGGTGTTTTTCCAGGGCAAGCCCGCGGCCAACCCGTCGCTCGCCTGGACGCTCGCGGCGGTCACCGGCCGCGAGATCGTGGTGCCACCGAACCCCGGTGCGATGGGTGCCTGGGGCATCGGCCTGTGCGCCAACGAACAACTCGGCGTGGCCGCGCTGCTGGCGGCGCCGCGCCTTGATCTCGCCGGCATCCTCGCCGCCGAAATCACCGATCGCTCTGAATTTCGCTGCCGCGACGCGCAGTGCCAGACGCTCTGCCCGATCGAGCGCACCACCATCCAGGTGCGCGACATCCGGCGCAAGGTCTTATCGGGGGGGGCCTGCCCGAAGTTCGAACTGCCGACCATGAACCAGCCGAAGCTGGCCAAGGATGCGCCCAATCCCTTCGAGCAGCGCGACGCTCTGCTCGCGAGTTTCGTGCGCCCGCGGCCGGGCGCGCCGGTGGTCGCGATCCCGGCGATCAGCGCGGTGGCGCACCATGTGCCATGGCTCGCGACCTTCGCCGACGAGCTCGGTTTCGCGGTGCGCTTGCTGAGTTCCGACAGCGGATCGCTCGCCGCCGGCGAGCAGCTCTGCCACAGTTTCGATTCGTGCGGCCCGGTCAAGATCGCGCTCGCGGTTTGCGATACCGACGTCGATCTGCTGCTGTTCCCGAAGATCTTTCGGATTGCAGATACCAAGGGCAAGGGCGGGCAGACCTGCGTTGCCGAGCAGGCGATGCCTGAGATGGTCGAAAAGTCGCTCGCCGCGCGCGGCAAGGACGTGCGCGTGGTGCGCCCGCACCTGTCGTTCCGCGACGGGCTCGCCAACCCCGGCTTGCTCGCCGAAATGCAGCATGTCGCCGCCGAACTCGGCGCCGATCCGGGGCGCATGGAGCAGGCCATCGCGCGCGCCGCCGCCGCGCAGGAGCGTTTCGAGGACGAACTCGAACGCATCGGGCGCGAGGCGCTCGATTACGCCCGCCGTCACGCGTTGCCGGCGGTGCTGCTCGTCGGCCACATGCACGTGATCTGCGATCCGGCGATCAACGCCAAGATCCCGTACATCCTGCGGCGCAACGGCGCGATGGCGATCCCGGTCGACTGCTTCCCGGTCGACCAGAAGATCCCGCGTCTGCACCGCGCCTACTGGGGCGACGACAACCGCTCCCTGCGCGCCGCGGTGCAGGCGCGCGAACTGCGCGATGTGTTCCCGGTGCTGCTCGCGTCCTTCGGCTGCGGGCCGTCGTCGTTCACCGAGCAGATCTTCCAGGCGCTGATGGAGGGCTACCCGAATACCATCCTCGAAAGCGACGGCCACGGCGGCGAGGCCGGCTTCGTCACGCGCATCCAGGCGTTCCTGCAGTCGGTGCGCCAGTTCATCGCCGAGGGCGGTGTGCGGGCACTACCCGACAACGCGCGCACGATTTCCTATCTCGATCCCGGCCGCGGCAAGAAAGGCGTCTTTCTCGATCCCGACATCCAGTACGTCACGTTCAGCATGGCCGACAACATCGGCTCGGCGTTTGCCGCCGTCTACCGCGCCTACGGTTACGATGCGGTCGCTGCCCCGGCGCACTCGGCCAGCACGCGCGCTTGCGGCAAACCCGACTGCTCGGGCAAGGAGTGCAAGAGCTACCAGCTCATCTGGGGGGCGTTCCGCGAGTACCTCGAGAAGAACCCGCCAACCAAGGAGACCCACCTGCTGTCGTTCTCCGGCCAGATGTGCCGGGCCGGTGTGTTCGACGTCAAGGACAAAATTTCGATCGAAAAAATGGGTCTGCACGATCTGGTCAGCGAGCAGGGCATGCGCTTCGGCGCCGATCCGCCGATGTCGCTGTTTATCTGGGCCGGGCTCTCGGCGGTGGAGATCCTGCGCCAGTTGTACATCTACCATTTGCCGGTCGAGCCGCACGCCGGTGCGTCGCGCGCGCTCTACGACGAGCGCATCGCGTCGCTGCTCGCGGTCATCGAGCAGCCGCTCGGCGATCCGGCCAACGCCGAACCCGAGATCGCGGCGCGCGCCGACCGGATCAGCGCGGTCCTCAAGGAAGCAGCGCGACGCTACGCCGGCATGGAAGCGGCCTGGCAGGGCGCGAAGTCGTTCCGCCGCGTGTTTGTCGGCGGCGAGACCATGACCAAGGGCAACGACTTCGCCAACAACGGCCTGTTCCTGCGCATGAGCGAACAGGGCCTGCGCCTGGTCCTCGACCCGCTGACGGATTTCTTCGAATACCTCGCCCGGCGCCATCCGCACCTGCAGTTCGGCCGCTCGACCCCGAAAGCCGTCGTCGATTTGATGATCGCGCAGCAGGCTGAGCTGCGCGGGCGCTACTACCGTGAAGTGCGCGTGCTGCACCCCTGGCTGCCGGAACCGGCGGTCGAGAAGGCGATCGCCAAGGCCGAAGAATTGCTCGATGCCGACACCATCGGCGGCACCGCCCTCGAAATTGGCGCGGCGCTGCATGCCTGGGACACAGGGCTCTACGACGGCGTCGTGATGGCCGCCTGCTGGGGCTGCGACAATAGCCTCGTGACCGAGGGCATGCTCCGTCACCGCAAGGACATCCCGTTCTTCTTCTACTACGATGACGGCACGCCGCTCGACGAGCGCCGCGTGCGCAGTTACTGCTACCGCTTGCAGCGCAACGCCGGCCGTGGCGCGGGTCAGCGACGGGCCGTGGAGACTCACACCGTCGTTTAGTCGCTCGGCATGCGCGGCGCCGCGCCCGGGATCATGCGCATTTGACAGCGCTGCGCGTCTAGCGCTTCCCGCCCGCCAGTTGCGAACTCGCGCGTAGCGCGCGCAGCCTCAACGTGGCAATCGGACCGAGCATGGCGCCGATACCCAACGCGGTCCAGGCCCAGCCCCAGGCCGCGTCGGCGCGCGCGCCGCCCGCGCCCTGCCCCAGGTCGAGCACCAGGCCGAACACCCAGGGGCTGATCGCGCCGGCGCCGAAGCCCAGCACCGAACGCAGCGCCCATGCCGCCCCCAGACAATGTCCGGGCACAAGTTCGGTCAAGGCGGTGGAATAGATCGAGGAGTCGCCGATCGCGGTGAGGTTGTAGGCGATGGCCACTCCGACCACGATCCAGGCCGGTGCCGCAATCAGCCAGCCGAAGGTGAAGGAGCAGATCAAGCTCGCCAGCGACATCAGCAGGATGACCGCGGTGCGCCCCCAGCGGTCGGACAGCACGCCACCGCCGATGCTGCCCGCCATGCTGATGAAATAAGTGAGCGCGGCAAACGCGATGCCGAGGCCGGCCACGCCGGTGCCGCCCTCGCGTCCATAGGCGAGCACCACGCCGAGATAGGTCGGCAGCCAGGCCCACATGCCGAGCAGTTCCCACGAATGGAACACGTAGGCCCAGACGGCGAGCATCGCGGGTTTGTTCCGCCACACCTCGGCCAGCCCGCGCAAGGGGTTCGAGTAGCCCGCGGGATGCACCACGTTGCGCGTGCTGCGCAGCACCCAGGCCGAGAGCAGGCTGGCGGCGACCGGACCGAGCGCGCAGGCTAGAAGCGCCGCGCGCCAGCCGGCGCTGACAACCAGCAGGCTGGACAAGCACAGCGACAAAGCATAGCCCAGCGATGCGGCGGCGAGAAAGTAACCCATCACGCGGCCGCGCCGCAGCGCCGGAAAGCGCTCGGCAACCAGGGTCATGCCGGGCGTGTAGGATCCGCCGGAGCACAGCCCGGCCAGCCCATGCAGCAGCAGCGCGGAAACAAAGCCGTCGGCAAATACGGCGAATGCCAGGCCGCTGGCGCAGGCGGCGATGCTGGTTGCAAGAAACGTGCGCTTGGCGCCGTAGCGGTCGGCGAGAAAGCCGATGGCGAATAAGGACACGAGATAGCCTACATGCCAGGCCGACTGGATCAGGCCGGCCTGCGCCGAGGATAGGCCCCAGTCCTGTTTCAGCAATCCGAGCGAAGCCGAATAGGCGACGAATGTCAGCGCGAAGCCGACGCGGGCAAGGCACAACGACGCTATCCACCGCCCGTCGCTCACGCGTTAGAGCTCATTACGAAATGAGGGGATATCCCCCGAGGGGACTTTCCCCTCAAGGGGGATCGAGACCTTCGGGGCGCATCCCCTAATACTCCCCTAAATTGGCCCGTCGCGAAATCCATTTTACGACGGGTCCTTAGTCATTCAGGCGCAACAGCACCGGCTGGTGATCTGAAGCGTCGGTATCGAGATTCACCGCCACGTCCTCGACGCGGCCGGCGATATCCTCTGTGACAAAAATGAAATCGCAGGCGAACGCTTCCGGCCACTGCTCGTGGTCATGCACGCCGAGCGTGTGATCGTGAGGCCGGTCGCCGTGGCGCACTCGCCAGGCGTCGCGATAGGCAGGGGTGCCGTCGCTATAGGGGAAGCCGATGCGCGCATGCAGCGGATCGTCGGCGCGGAAGTTGAAGTCGGCGGTGAGTATGGCCGAAGCCGGCCGCGGAACGGTCTCAAACGGCCCGCTCTCTTTGCGCGCGTGCTTGCCGTCGCCGCGGTGTCCGGCGGCCTCCGCATGCAGCTCGCGCAGGCGGTTCACCTGTTGCCTGCGCTGCATCTCGGAATAGTATTCGAGGTGCGTGGTCGTCACCCGCACCGGTCCGAAGGGCGCGGCGAGCACCGTCTCCAGCGCAACGCGCTGCATGCTCGGCACGGCCGGATCGGCCGGCCAGGGCAGCAAATGCGCAAAAACCTGGAGCACGGGATAGCGCGCGAGGATCAGGTTTCCGAACTGGCGGCGCTTCTCCCCGGCGCCAAGCACATCGACCGCGATCCCTTCCACGCGGGTGAATCCGGGCAACAGGCCGCCGAGCAAGGCGAACTGGTCCTCGCCGGACGATCCGGGCAAATCCGGATAATCGCGCGCCACCTCCTGCAGACAGAGCACGTCGAAATCGGCCATGTTGCGGCAGACGCCGACGATCCGCTGCGGATCCACGCGGCCGTCGCAACCGCGGCAGGACTGGATATTCCAGGTTATGAGGTTCATACCGAAGCCGTGAGCGAAACCCGACTTTGCATTGTAGTCCCTTGCCGCGCGCGGCGAAATCCGCACTTCCGCGCGACTGCCGGAACCCATACGTGGCGACCTAAATCGCGCCTATCGTTATTGCAGAGCTGCGATTTTGCGCGGACCGAAAAACGTTTGCGCGGATCGTCGATTGAGGCGATACTTGAGACGCCGCATATAGTAGAATTGGTTCGAACGTGCGTCGGCTGAAGCGGGCAGCGACATGCATCGGAGCGATGCGTCATGGACTGGATTGCGTGGGACGACACCCTTGATACCGGACATGCCGGGATGGACGCCGACCATAAGGAACTGGCCGAGCTGTTCAACCTGCTGCGCGACGCGGTGGAGCGCGGCGCTGGAAAGGCCGCCTGCGCCCAGGTGCTCGATGACATCATCCGGCGCGCGCAAACGCATTTCGAACTGGAGCAGCGGTTGATGACGCAGCATCGGTATCCGAAGGCGGAACAACATGCGGCCGAACACGCGATGTTGATCGGCCAGGCGCTGGACTACAGGGAGGGCTTCGATATGGACTCAGCCACCGCGAGATCGGCCCTGATGCGCTTCCCCGAAGTCTGGCTGGCGTTTCACATCCTGTTCTCGGACAAGGAATTGGCAGCCTTTCTCGCACGCACCCGGGACACTCCTGGCGAGCAGTAAGCTCTGCGCACAGGCCGACGCAAGCATGAAACTCCGAACCAGTCTGATTGCGACCCTGCTGCTGGCCGCCTGCGCGTCCCACAGCGGCTCCGGCCTAGCGCCCGGTGAGGCGCGGCGGGAACAGGTGCAGGCGCTGATGGGACCGCCCGCATTGAGCTGGAAGGACGCCGACGGTTCGGTCCAACTGGCGTATCCGCTCGGGCCCGCCGGGTTCGATACCTACATGGTCAAGCTCGGGCCGGACGGACGCCTGCAAAGCATTGCGAATGTCCTCGACGAGCAGACGTTCGCGCGCATCCGCGCCGGCATGACGAAAGACGAGGTGCTGCGGCTCATCGGGCCGCCCGACTATAGTCGTAGCGCTTATTTCAAGGCGCGCGACGAACTCGCGTGGGAGTGGCGCTTTCGCGAAATCTACGGCAACCCCGCGCGTTTCGCGGTGTTGTTCGACGCGACCGCCGGCAGCGTGCGCAACACCATGATCCTGCCTGAACATTATCCGAAAGATTGAAGTCGCAGACCTCGTCGCGCCGCACCGGCACGGGTGGCGCGACCAACCGGACAGTCCGACACCCCACCCGCGAAAACGATCCGGCGTTCCGGTCCGATGCCAGACGAAGGGCACCGGGTCACGAACACAGGACGGGATAAGCTAAATAGTCGCCTCAGTCGAGCTGCGCAACCGCTCCGTCCTATTTCTTGGCGACGAGCTCCTCGAGCTTCTTCTCCAACGCGTCCAGCCGCCTGAGGGCGGTGTTCGCCTTGACGAAGTCGTAATAGCTGACATCGGCGACCGGCAGATTCAGGTCCGAGCCCCAAACTATCCAAGAGTCGTCATAGTTGCGGACCTTCTGATAGCCCATTTCCCGCAGCACGGCGTAAGTCTGGGTAGAGCGCGTGCCGGTCTGGCAATAAGCCACCACTTCCTTCCTGGGGTCGAATTTCTTGTACAGTTCCTTGATCCCCGCCGCGTCCTTCAGGGCCATGCCCTCGCGGTCCTGGACTTTCTTCTCGGCCAGTTTCTTCGCCGCCTCGGGATCCACCCAGGCAGACTCATACGGGATGTTGACGTGATTGACGGCCGCGATATGCCCGCCCCGCAGCGCGCGGATGTCCTCTCCGGCCGACTCTTTCACAGTGCGCGAATCGAGGAACTGAACCTCCTTGTTATGCAGGTTCTTCTTGACGAACTCGGTCGTCGCCAAAACCTCCGGACGCACCTTGGCGGTGAACTGCGCCGGCGCAAGCTTGCGCACATCGTTGGTCAGGTGCTGTTTGGCCTTGGCCCAATCATCCATCCCGCCCAGGTAGACCTTTGCCTTCTCCACCCCCAGGTACTCAAGGATCCAGAAAACCACAGTCGGACCGGTATCGCCTTTCGCGCCGTAGACGATAATCTCGTTCTCGCGCTTGATGCCCGCGTCCCCCAGGATCTTCTCCAGTTTCTTCACCGGCAGGATGCGCGCGTCCACGTCGCGCAGTTCCACGGCTCCGCCCTTTTCACCGAGGACGACCGCCCCGGGGATAAGCCCTTTTTTATAATCGCCCGCGGCACGTGCGTCCACCATCACCACGCCGGGCCTGTCCTTGTTCTTCAGGACGTAGTCCGTGTCCACAATCACGTGATGCGCGCTGGCCGTCCCGATCCCGGCGCAAACAACAACAGCCGCCCGCAATCCTGCCCTGCAGATCGCCCATTTCTCGTATCGCTTTTCCATCATCCACCTCCTTGTCGACGTATTTGCCATGCGTACGGGAAACCCGCATCGCTTTTCCGGGGATTGCGTTCCCGGTCAGAAATAACGATGTACCTTATGTGATATAAAGTCAACGTGTCCATTCAGCCGGCACCTCGGCAGTTTACCCTGCGACCATGGAAAGCCTCGTCTCGATCATCATCCCCAACCGCAACGGCGCAGACACGATAGGAACCTGCCTGGCGGCAGCCCAAGCGTCGCATTACGGCAATTTCGAAATCATTGTAGTCGACGACGGTTCCGAAGACAATTCGATCGAGGTAATCAAACGTTATCCCTGTAAGCTAGTGCGGCTTGAGCGGCACGGGGGAGCGGCCCAGGCAAGAAACGCGGGCGCAAGCCACAGCCGGGGGCGAATTCTTTTCTTTACCGACGCCGACTGCCTGTTACTGCCCGATACCTTGGCTCTCGCGGCGGCAACGCTGGCTCGCGAAGGCTCGAATGCGATTATCGGCGGCACGTACACTCCCGCGCCACACGACCGTCGTTTCTTCAGCCGCTTTCAGTCGGCTTTCATTAATTACTTCGAAACCAGACACGCGCCCGCGGCCGATTACATCGCTACACACGCGCTCGCCGTGGACGCGTCCGTATTCCGCTGCAACCGCGGCTTTGCCGAAGAGGTTCGGCCGGTCCTGGAAGACGTGGAGTTCAGCCACCGCTTGCGCCGCGCCGGTTGCAAGCTGGTGATGAACCCCGCCATCCGGGTGCGGCATATATTCAACTATTCACTGATGCGCTCGCTGCGCAATGCATTTACCAAATCCCTGTACTGGACCGGCTATGCCATACGCAACCGCGATCTGCTGGCGGATTCCGGTACCGCCTCGGTGGGACTCAAGCTCAACGTGCTCGTATTCGCCGGCAACGCCGGCCTGCTGTACGCGTTCGCTCTGACAGGAAAAATGATTTTGCTCGCGTTAGCGGCGCTCGCGTTCGCCGTCAATCTGTTCGTGAACTGGGGATTGCTGCTGGCTTATCGCCGCGCCGAAGGCCCGGGTTTCGCGCTCTTGGCCGCGCTGTACTACCTGTTGCTCTATCCCCTGGCGGTTGGCGCCGGCGCCGGCGCCGGCTTGCTGCGGCATTTGTTTTCCAGCCCCGTCCGTTCACAGGAGCATGGTTGATGGTTTCGTGGCTGCGCCATGTGGATGCAATCGCGTGGAAACGCCGGCCGATCCAGCTTACTTTTTTCGTCACGCGCAGGTGCAATGCGCGCTGCCCCTACTGCTTTTATCCGCAAAGCACGCAAATGGCGGAGTCCGACGCCGCCGAACTGTCGCCGGAGGAGATCGGGAAGGTCTCCAACTCCCTCGGGAGTCTGCTGTGGCTCGCCTTCTCCGGTGGCGAAACCTTCTTGCGCAAGGATCTGGTCGACATCAGCCGCCTGTTTTACCGGCAGAACCGCCCGGCGATCATGCTGTACCCGACCAACGGCCTGCTGCCGCAACTGATTCACGACTCGATGGCGCAGATTCTGCGGCAATGCAGCGACAGCATCGTCGTGGTCAAGCTCTCGCTCGACGGCGTCGGGGCGGCGCACGACGCCCTGCGCGGAACAAAGGGCGGCTTCGACAAGCTGATGCAGACCTATGACCTGCTCGCCGGACTGCTGCAGGGCCAACCCAATTTCGAACTCGGCATCAATACCGTTTTCTGCTCCGGCAACCAGGACCGGATGGATGAAATCATCGATTTCGTGCAGGGCCTCGAGCACGTCCGCACTCATACCATTTCGCTTGCGCGCGGCGACCTCGCGGACGCGAGCCACAAGGCGGTGGATCACGCGAAATACGAACGCGCGGTCGGCAGACTGGCCGCGAATCTGCGCAACCGCAGGGCGCCAAGCTACGCTTTTCGCGGCGCGCGCCTGAAGGCAGCCCAGGACATCCTGCAACGCCGCCTGATCCATCGTACCCTGATGGAGCAAAGAAGGCTCATACCGTGCTATGCCGGCCGGCTCAACCTGGTGTTGAGCGAGACGGGCGAGGTCTATCCTTGCGAGACCCGCTCGGAGAGTTTCGGCAATGTGCGTGCGCACGGCTACGACTTCGGTTCCGTCGTGCGCACGGCCGCAGCGCGCGCGACCCTGGGCTCCATCGGCCGCGGCGAATGCCACTGCACGCACGAGTGCTACTTCATCACCAACATCCTGTTCAACCCGCGTTGCTACCCGGCGCTGGCCCAGGAGTGGCTGCGGCTGCGGCCGGCACTCGCGCGTCCGGTTGAAGGCGCCGGCGAAACAGCCCCCGCCGCACCCACAGCCAGAACAGGCTCCTGACGCCTGCCAGCGCGGCGCGCAGGTCGTTCACGGTGCGCAGCCGCAAGAGCTGGCGCAACAGGAAGGCCGGCCGCGAGTAAAAGCGGCGCAAGCCGAGCTGGCGCAGCGCGTGGATCTCCTCCCGCGTCATCGTGTGCGGCACGAACGCGGCACCCTGGTAGGTGTAGTCCTTGAGATCACGGGAGATCGTGCCGTACTTCGCGTGATCGTCATACAGATCGGTCCCGGGGAACGCAGTGACGGCATGAAAATTCGCCAGGTCCGGATTGAGCGCGAGCGCGAACTCGATGGTCTTCAGGCCATCGGCGTAGGTCTCGCCAGGGATGCCGAACATAAACGGCATGCTGACCCGCAGCCCCGCCGCCTGGGCCGCGCGCACCGCCGCGCGCGTGTGATCGACGGTCGAGCCTTTGCGCACGGCATTGAGATTGTTCTGCTCGCCGCTTTCACCGCCGAACAGGATGGCCCAGCAGCCGGCCTCCTTGAACGCCCGCAGCAGCGGCTCGTCCACCTGGTTGACGCAGGCCGAGGCGAACCAACTGAAGTCCAGCCTGCGCGCCTTGATTTCGCGGGCAAGCCGCAGCGCGCGCTCGTAATCGGCCACAAGCGTATCGTCCAGAAACTTGATCTCGCGGTAGCCCAGGGCGATGCAGTGTTCGATTTCGGCGAGCACGTTCTCGATCGAGCGGAAACGCACGCCGCGCACGCCCGCGCGCCGATGCCGGTCGATCTGGAAGCAGAACAGGCATTTGCGGTCGCAGCCGCGCGCGCTCAGCAGCACCGTGACCGGCTTGCGCCGGTAAGTGCCGGGCGGCGGCAGGTAGCGGTCGGTCTCGCCCAGCAAGTCGCGCGCGGGGAAAGGCAGCGAGTCCAGATCCTCGATCAGCGGGCGCGGCGGGTTCTTGACGATCTCGGCGCCCCGCCGGAACGCCACCCCGAGCACGTCGTCGAGGTTCCGGCCCAACTCCAGCCGCTTCAGGATCTCGGCAACGGTGAGTTCCCCTTCGCCGGTGCCCGCCGCGTCGAAGTGCGCGCAATCGTGCAGACAGCGCTCCTGCATCGCAATCGGATACGGGCCGCCGGCGCAGGTGAAAATATCCGGATTCAAGCGCTTCACCGCCTCGGCGGTCTGCATCGCCTTGTACCAGCCGAAGGTCGTCGCGTAGATGCCGGCGAAACGCGGACCGAACTCGCCAAGCTGCCGCAGGATTTCCTCCTCGGCGAGGAATGCGCCGTTGAAGAAGCGCACTTCGTGCCCGGCCTGGCGCAGCACGGCCGCAATGTAGAGCATGCCCAGAGGCTGCCAGTAATTGATTTGCGAGCCGGCCGTCTCGCGCGCAAACAACTCCTGCGGGACCCAGGCCGGGATGATCAGCGCGCATTTCACCGCCCTCTCCCGGCTGCGACGGCCGCAGGCGTCCGCCCCTCGCGCGCGAGCAGCGCGTCCGCCGCGGCGAGCCCCGACGCGATCGCCTGATCCATGTTGTAGTAGCGGAACAGCCCGCCGCGGCCCGCGAGCTGCAGGTTGTCGAAGCGCGCGAGGTAATCGCAGAGGATCCGGCTGCGTTCCCGGTAACCCACCTCGAACAGCGGATAGGCCGCAGGAATTCTCACCACCATGCCGTCTTGAACCTCGCGGCGGTGAATGAACCCGAGTTTCTCCAGGTAGCCGGCCGTGGTTTCGATCAGCTCGGCGTCCGACGCGCTCCAGGTAGCATCGCCGCGAAAGCAAAAACGTTCGGTCGCGAGAAGCGTACGCCCCGGCGGCGCCATCGCCGCGCTCCAATTGGTCGGCTCATGCAGCCGGCCGAACGGAACGTCCTTGCCGGGAAAGTAGATCCAGGTCTGGTCGGTCGCGCGCTCGCGGCGGAGCATTACCGCCACGATGACCAGATCGCGGTAGCGCAGCCGCGCCGCGGCCGCGCGCACCTCGACCGGCGCGTGCGGACTGAGCGCCTGGATGATTTGGGTAAGCGGGATGGTGGACAGAATCGCTTCGCCCCGAAGCTCGTGCTCCCGGTCTCCGCGGCGCACGCTGACGCTCTCGATGCGCCGGCCGTCATGGCGCATGCGCACCACCCTGGCGCCGGTGGCGATCGAGCTCGAGCGCTCGATCGCCGCGCGCAGGCGCTCGGCGATGCTGCCGATGCCGAGCCGCGGGTACAAAAACCGATCCACCAGCGTCGGTAACGCGGTGCCGCGCTGCAGAAACGCATGGCGGATGGCGGCGCCCAGAGACAGGCCCTGGACGCGCTGCGCCATCCACTCGGCGCTGATGTCGCGGCTGCCGATGCCCCATACCTTTTCGCTGTAGTCGCGGAAATAAAGCTCGAACAGCGGCCGTCCGAAATGAGCCACGACCCAGTCTTCCAGCGACACCAGCGGCGCCGGTCGCAGCCGCCGCGCAAGGCTCGCCCGGGCATAGCCAAGCAGGATTTGCGCGCTCGCGCGCGGGCCCAGCCCGGCGAGCGCGCCCAGCGGCCGCAGCGGATACTCGATCCATTTGCCGCGCAGGTAGATGCGGCTCGCGCGCGGCACCGTGACGAGTTCGTCGCCCAGCAGTTCGCGCACGAATCCCTCGACGCGGGCGTCGTGGGTGAAGAAGCGGTGCCCGCCGAGATCGAAGCGAAAACCGTCGCGCGCCACGGTGCGTGCAAGCCCGCCGACGGCGTCTGCGCCTTCGAGCACCTGCACGCCGCGGCCGGCTTGCGTGAGCGCCCGGCCGGCCGCCAGACCGGCGAGGCCGCCGCCTAGAATAATGGTTTCCCTGTTCATGGCCCGCGGCGGGCCGCGCTAGCGCGCGAGCAGTACCGGAATGGTGGCCCCGTTGGCAACCTGTTGCACCACATCGCCCAGCATGAGCTTGTCGATCAGGCTGCGCGTGTTGCCGATGACAATCAGTTCCGCCGAGCATTCCTTCGCGCCGTCGAGGATCCCCTCGGCAGCGCGCCCGCTCTTGATCAGCGTGCGCAGATCGCGAAAGCCGTTCGCCTCGAACAGCGCACGCTGGCTGGCGAGCGCCGTTTCGGCCTTTGCCTTGAGCGCCTCCAACTGCGGCGTTCCTTCGAGCGCCTGGCGCAGTTCCGCAAGCTCCGCGTCGATGCTAAGACCATCCACGGCGCTCGGTCCGCCGTAACGCATCACGTGCAGCAGGATCACGGTCGGCGGCGACCGGCCTGCGAACAGGCGCGCGCAAGCTTCGACGCAGGCGCGGCTGCCTTTGGCGCCATCCACCGCAACGAGCACGCGGTTCATATTTCCTCCTCTATGCCTGGCTCAGAACCCATTGCAAAAAAGAAATATGCAGCGGGCCGATCCAGGCGAATATGCGGGGAGGTGCCCCTCATGTAGACCCTCGTCATCGTCCGTACCCGCCCGCCCCCGCGCTCACCGGCGCATGCTCCCCCGCTATCGGGGCCTTGGCGCCGCCGGTATGTGCCGACATGGCGTAACCCATCAGGAATCCGATCCAGGACGCCGCGACGACAACCACGATCCAAAGGCCGGTCTTGTTCATGGGATCGTTTCCTCAGGCCGCGGTTTTCCTGATCTTCCAGGTGTACTTGCCGCTTTGCGTGTTTTTCTCGACCACCTCGTTCCCCTTAGAATCGCACATGGCGGCGATGGACTCCCCCGAGGAAGCATTATCGAACACCAGCTCCAGCAGTTCTCCGGATTTCATTTTTTCCAGTGCCTTCTTGGTATAGAGCTGGGGGTGCGGACAAACATAGCCGCACACATCCAGGGCATACAAGCCCTCATTCCTTTTTTCGAATTTCATCGCTCACCTCCTCCTGTCATGCCGGCACTATAGTTCGAAAGCGGCCATTTCCTTCGCCATTTTCCTCTCGGTCCACCAGTTGAAAAATTTCACGCCGACGTAGGCGCCGACGAACATGCCGCCGCCGAACATCCATCCGGACACATCCCCCTGGGAGACGCGAACGAAGAACGCGCCTACATTGCATCCCAGTCCGAGGCGGGAGCCGATGCCCATCAGCGTGCCGCCGATGATCGCCCACAGGGCGAGCTCGCGCGTCGTCCCCTTCCACTTGAACTCGTTGCTCAGCAGCGCCATCACGGCCGCGCCGCCGATCAGGGCGAGCGACATCCAGTCCGCCGGGTTGATCAGCGGATTGGGGAGGCCGTTCTCCAAGCCGAAATAAATGTTGTCCATGTTGTCCGCCCCGAGCTTGTTAAAAACCCATCCGACCCACTGGGCTTCCTGCGTCGTGACATACCAGTAGCCCGGGTCGAATACCGTGCCCTTGGCGGAGAGGCCGGAGGTGATGCCCATTTCCTTCATCAACTGGCCGAAATTGGACACGCCGAATTTGAGCATCAGCCCCTTCATCACATACATATGGAGCCCGGCGGCGATGCCCAAAGCCAGGCCGGCAATCGCCGTACGTTTCGACGCCATGATCATGGTCCAATAGCCGGCGAAATTCACCCCCAGTCCCGCGGTGGGCAGGCGCGCCTGCGCTTGCTTGCGCAGGTAACCTTTGCGGTACCAGATCAGGTAGACCCCGATCAGCAGCAGCGCCGCCGGCAGCACGATCCCCGCCAGCACATCGCCGACGAAGGACGCAGCAAACGGATTACTCAGACCCAGCACCTTGCTGAACCGCGTCACCGGCTGGTCCCATACGTAGCCAGCGAGATATTGGTCCACCAAACCGTCACCGGCGTTAATCGACGCTGGCAGTCCTTTCGCCACCGCGGACTGATGCCAGGCGTACGGCACCAGATTGTTGGTCCATCCGCCGACGCTGGCGAAGATCGCCTGCGACACGCTGATCGACAGGATCACCAGCATCGCCGTGGTGTTGCCCTCGCCCGCCTTGTACAAGGAACCCGAGGCGCAACCGCCGGTGAGCACCATGCCCACGCCGAAAATGAAACCCGCGACCACTGAATGGATGCCGTAGGGCGCGGCATGAAAGGTGCTGTTGCCGGTCGCGGTGACCAAGGCCGACACCGCGCCGAACAACACCATGGCGATCATGATGCCCACGGCCATGCGCGGCACGCCCACCGCGAACAAATCGCGAAATGCCGAGGAGAAGCAGAAGCGGCCGTACTGCAGACACATGCCGTAGACGAAACCGAACCAGAGATAGGCCGCGAGGTAGATGTAATACTCGTGCACCGCGTAGCTTGCCATGGTCAGCAGCGTAAGAAAACCGACAATGACGTAGGCCCAGACCTGATTGCTCTTGGCGACGCTTGCTTGATTACTTTCGGCGGCGCCTTCGATTCTTGCTACGGCTTCCATCGCCTCCTCCCCGATAAACCCTATCCCCGTCGAGGATAATGCCCTGCCAGGTACACTTTAACAATGGTCCTGTACCCAAAAATATTTTCTGAGGCGATAAACTGGCGCCCCAGACGGTAACCGATGAGCCCTTGTGCAATGCCATCCGGCAAGGACTGGGCGTCGTCATCGGCAATGACCACCACCGCCTCCGCCCTCAGTCCGCCGGCGCCGGCGGCATAGTATTTCGGGTTCCTGTATTCCCAAGTGAAGCGCAGCGCCGACTTCTCCAGGTCGCGCCCGGCGGGGACAAGCCCATCCGAGCGAAAGATCAGGCGCTTAGCGGTATGAAGATCCAGCAGGGGCACCGAGATGGCCGGATTGACCGCCGCGTATCGTTGCTGCAGCGCAATGACTTCCACCTCTGAGACATCCAGGGAATCGAGGTATTCCCCGGTCCGCTGCAAATTCACAGCGCTCGTTTGTTGCAGGAACGGGCGGAAGCCAAGGACGGAAAGCGCCAGCGACGAGGCGACAATGCACAGCACGAGGTATTTTCGTATTTCCCCGCAAGGGATCTGCCTCAAGCCATAGGCGGCCATCAGCGCCAGCATCGGAAACACCGGCAGGACGTACCGGATCCGGTTGATTCCGAGCACTATCACCAGCGCAGGCAGCCACAGGACGATTGCGTAGCGTACGTCCCTGCTCTTGAATGCCGCATAAACGGAAATCAGCGCGGCAGCCGCAATGAAAGGATGCGTCTGAAACAGGAAGGTCGAGCTTGGACTCTCTTCCCAGCGCTCGAAACCGGGCAATTGATAACTTTGCAGAAGATGAAGCTGCGTGCCCACGACGTCGGACACGGACAGCAGCGTGCCGCCGATCAGGAGCAGCGAAATCAGGATCAGCAGAAGAGCACGCAACAATACGGGCCGCTGCCCCTGTTTGATCCAGACAAGCATAAGCACCGGGAGCACGCTCAAAAAGAACCAGGCCGAGTACTTGGTCCAGAACGCGAGCGCCACCGCCACCGACGCCAGCGCCAGGCGGCCGCCACCCCCGTGCTCTAGCGCCTTGAGCGTGGTAAAGACCGCGAGGAGGAGAAAGAACATCGTCGGCACATCGACCAGCATGAGCGGCACCTGGGTGAGCAGGTACGGCATCCCGAGCAGCAACGCCCCGGCGCAGACACCGGCGGCTTCGTCCCACAGCGTCCTGCCGATCAGGTAGGTCAGCACCGCGCTCGCGGAGAACAGCAGCGTGGTAAAAACCTGGATATAAATCCTGTCCTCGCCCGCAAAGCGGAAGATCAGGCCGTAGAGCAAGGGGATCAGCGGCAGATCGGTCCAGGCCGCGATCTGCCCGCCCCACTCGCGCAAGAAATACTCCAAGCCGTACAGCTCGAGATGCTTGGCCTGGGTGAAATACCTGGAGGCGTCCACGATGAGCTCGGGCTCGTCCCAGAAGACGGCGGCCAGTGCAAACGAGCAAAGAAACAGCACGCCCGCGGGCCGGTGCCCCGGAAACGGCGCCCTTACCAGGATTGCAGCGAGGAAAAGACCGGCCGCCAAGACGGGCGCGATCCAGAACGCATCCGCGTCGGCGAATACCCAGCGCCAACTCGTCAGCCGGTTGTCATCCAGCGCACGAAACAGGAAAAGCGTGAGGAAAGCGGCCAAGGAAAGGAGCGCAACCGCGGCGTACGCGAGCAAGACGCCCTGTCGGTCCCCGGACAACGCGGCTGTAGACGCCGCCGACCGCGCAAAGTCATGCGCGCCGCCCTCGTCACTCCCCATCCGCCCCCGCACGTCGAACCAATGCGCCGGGCTATGCCAGCGCGCTCACCAGGAGACGACCTTGTCGCTCGCAAAGATCTTGTCCACGAGCGCGTCGTAAGGCACTTCCTTGCGCGCGAGGTCGATCACCTCGACCGCGCAAATCCGCGACAAAGCTTCGATCCATGCGGCCGAGGACGTATCCGGCCCGTCGTTCAACAGGCACAGCATCTTAACCATTCCCTCCCCCTTGTGCGCGATGAACGCAGACCACCTAGAGCACGATTACCCGGTCAGCGCTGTGATTCATCATGGCGTTGTTGAGCTGGCTTGCGCGGACGATCTTCGGCGACAGGCCTTCGGTGTTGGCGCCGATCATCTTGGCGCTGTGATCGCATACGCTCATCGATACGCCTTGAAGCTCGGCGAGCGAGACGAAGGCAGCGTTTTCCAGCAGCCTGGCGCCCTCGTCCATGGCAAAAATGCTTACCTGGTGGTTCCTTGCCAGGGCGGCGCGGCAAATCCCGACGATATCGTCCACGTGCTTCGCCGTATTGATCAGCATCCCGAGCTTCATTGCCGCCTCCGTTCGAGTCGGTCGCGCTAATACGCGAGAATATGGTCGTACCGAGGCAAGCTCAGGGCGATTGCGTCGGCCGGCAGGTATTCCATGCCTTCGTTTTCGCGGCAGTTGGTACGGACCTGAACGTCCATTTCCTTCAGCGTCTCGAGGTGCAGGGCAGTTTCTCCAGCGGCCTGCAGCTTTCGGTCGAGCACGTACACGTCCACCAGGTCGTCGACAAGAATCAGGCCCAAGGACATCCTGAGCGCCTCGCTCTGCCTCTCGCGCACAAGCACCGCTATTTTCTTTTGCACCTCGCCTCCGGCGATATTCGGGTTCAGGACGGCCAAGGATACCCGCATAGTTAACTGGCAACAATGTGCGATTTGTTACCTGGCCTATAACAGAAAAAATTAATTTGCGTGCGCCTGCACATCCCACAAATTTGTAGTATGCTGATTAGACATTACCACAAGTTTTTATCATAAGGTCTTGATAACATGGATATTACAAAAAAAGAAATCAAAGCCTCCGGTGTCACGGTTCCCCCTCTCCCCGATCAAATAATCAGCAGCGAAGTCCTGCTGGAGAAATACGCCAAAGGTACGGAGTCGAGCATCGGCGATGTGCGCGCGCGCATCGCCCACGCGCTCGCCGCGGCCGAACCTGAAGACAAACGCGCTGTGTGGGAAAAGCGCTTCCTGCAGGCGATGGAAGCCGGCTTCATCCCGGCCGGGCGCATCATGTCGGCCGCCGGCATCCAGATGCAGGCTACGCTGATCAACTGTTTCGTGCAGCCGGTGGGCGACTCGATCTCCGAAATCGTCGACGACAAGCCCGGCATCTACACCGCGCTGCAGCAGGCGGCGGAAACCATGCGCCGCGGCGGCGGCGTCGGCTACGATTTTTCCTCGATCCGTCCCAAGGGCTCGGAAGTGAAGGGCACGCACTCGCGCGCCAGCGGGCCGGTATCCTATATGCGGGTGTTCGACCAATCGTGCGAGACGGTGGAATCGGCGGGCTCGCGCCGCGGCGCGCAAATGGGCGTGCTGCGCTGCGACCATCCCGACGTGGAGGAATTCATCCACGCCAAGGACCGCGGCGACCTCTCCAATTTCAACATTTCGGTGGGCGTCACCGATGCCTTCATGCAGGCGGTTGAAAGCGATCTCGAAATCGAGCTTGCGCACAAGGCGCGCCCGCACCAGGAATTACTGGACAGCGGCGCGTATCAGCGCGAGGACGGGCTGTGGGTATACCGCAAGCTGCGCGCGCGCGAACTGTGGGATCAGATCATGCACTCGACCTACGATCACGCCGAGCCGGGAATCCTGTTCCTGGACCGCATCAACCGCGACAACAACCTCAATTACTGCGAGACCATCGAGGCGACCAATCCCTGTGCCGAACAGCCGCTGCCCCCCTACGGCTGCTGCTGCCTGGGTTCGATCAACCTGACCAACTTCGTCTCCGCCCCGTTCACCGGGGAGGCCGCGTTCGAATTCGAGCGTTTCGGCGCGACGGTCGAAACTTCGGTGCGCATGCTCGACAACGTGCTCGATGCGACCGCCTGGCCGCTGCCGCAGCAGCATGAAGAGGCGATGAATAAACGCCGCGTGGGTCTGGGATACACCGGACTAGGGGACGCGCTGATCATGCTGTGCCGGCGCTACGACAGCGAGGCCGCGCGCGAGCTGGCGGCGAAAATCTCCGAGACCATGCGCGATTACGCCTACCGCGCCTCGATCAATCTCGCGCGCGAGCGCGGCGCCTTCCCGCTGTTCAACGCCGACATGTACCTGTCGGGCACCAGCTTCGCCACGCGCCTGCCGCAGGAAATCAAGGCGCTGATCAGGAAGCATGGCCTGAGGAACAGCCACCTCCTGTCCATCGCCCCCACCGGCACCATCAGCCTCGCCTTCGCCGACAACGCCTCCAACGGCATAGAACCGCCGTTCTCCTGGACCTACACGCGCAAGAAGCGCATGGCCGACGGCACACTGCAGGAGTTTCCGGTCGAGGATTACGCCTGGCGCCGGTACCGCCATCTGGTCGCGCATGGCGCCCTGCCCGCCCCCGCCGGCGGCGGCGACGCCCTGCCCGACTATTTCGTCACCGCGCTCGCGATCTCGGCCGCGGCGCACGAAGCCATGGTGGCGGCGGTGGCGCCTTACATCGACACCAGCATCTCGAAGACCGTCAACGTGCCGGAAAACTATCCGTACGAAGAGTTCCAGGGCCTGTACCTGGCCGCATGGAAATCGGGGCTGAAGGGCCTCGCGACCTACCGCCCCAATAGCGTGCTCGGCTCGGTGCTGTCGGTGGGCGGCACACTGTCCCCGGCCGGCGCCGAGGGAGCGCGCCCCCTGCTCGGGCCGCAGGACTTCCTCAGCAGCGACGTCAACCGCCGCATCGAGATCAAGGCGGTGCCCGAACCCGTGCTCGCCAGCCTGCGCTGGCCGGGCCGGCCCAAGCTCGCCGAAGGCAATCCGGCGTGGACTTACATGATCGAACACCCGCACGGACATTTCGCGCTGTTCGTCGGTCATGTCGAAAACGAGATCCACGCCCATCCGTTCGAGGTCTGGGTCAACGGCAGCGAGCAGCCGCGCGGCCTCGGCGCGGTGGCGAAGACGCTGTCCATGGACATGCGCGCCGACGATCCGGCCTGGCTGCGGCTGAAGCTCGATACGCTGGCGAAGACCGCAGGCGACGACGCCTTCGACATGGCGTTTCCGCCGCACGGCGAAAAAATGCGCATGCCGAGCGTTGCCTCCGCCGTGGCGCAACTGGTGCGCTGGCGTTGCGAGCGCCTGGGCGCGCTGCCCGAGGCGAAGCACGGGCCGGTGCTCGATGCCATGTTCAGCCTGAAGGAGCCCAAGACCGGCGCAGACGGCACCATGTCCTGGACCGTGGATGTGCTCAACCCCGGCACGCACGACGATTTCGTGCTGGGCTTAAAGGAAATCACCCTGCCCGACGGCGTGACCCGGCCCTACTCGATGTGGCTCTCGGGCGAATATCCGCGCTCGCTCGACGGGCTGTGCAAGATCCTGTCGCTCGACATGCGCATCATCGACCCGGCCTGGATCGGGATGAAACTGAGGAAGCTGCTCAACTACCCCGAGCCGCTGGGCGATTTCATGGCCTACACGCCGGGCAGCCGCAAACAGCAGAACTGGCCCTCCACCGTGTCCTACCTCGCGCGGCTCATCATCCACCGCTACGCCATGCTCGGCATCCTCAGCGAGGATGGCATGCCGGTGCAGACCATGGGCATCCTCGAAACCCCCGAGCGCGGCGCCGCGCCGATGATGAAAGGCGCGCGCTGCCCCGAGTGCGGCAATTACGCCGTGATCAGGAAGGACGGGTGCGATTTTTGCAGCGCTTGCGGGTATGTGGGGGTGTGCGGGTAAGTTTGAACGTAGGGATGCATGGAATGAGTATGTGAGTTACACCATAAGCTGCAAGTTTTACAGCATAAGCTGCAAGTTTTAACAGCATAAGTTGCAAGTTGGGCCGCTTGGGGAGGCGGGGCTCTTTCGGGAGTTCCGCCTTTTTTCCATCCGGAGAGGAAATGACCAAGTTGTTTATTGTGCGCGTGACGGTAACGGAACAAAGCTGAAACCATGGCTGGATTCGGAGCAAAGCCACCCTATACCTCTCCGGCCCCGTACGGGCTGCGGGGCCTGCTATCACTTGCGCAACCCCCAGTCACAAGCAACGTGCTCTCATCCCCGGGCCAGACGTCGATGCGCACCCTGGCGTCGATAGGCCGGCCAGGTCTTATCGGCGCGCGCCTTCCTGCCGGCGCGCCGGGTCCCTTTATACAACGCGGATTTGGCGCTGTTTCCTCATTGCTGAGTCCGCCACCGCAACCTGCGGCGTACAACAGCGCCGCAGCGGTCGCTGTGAGGTTCGAGCGTTTTCTGCGGAACATCGCCCTCACCGACGCTCAATTTGCGGACGGCGAAACAAAACTTCGGACGGTGACATCCTGCCTCAACCGAGCGTACTGGGGGCATAACGACGAGAATTTGAACCGTGTGCTCGCTGGCTCTTGGTCGAAACAGACACGAGTCCGCCCGCCGCGAGACATCGACATGCTGTTTGTGCTTCCCTATGCGGTATATGCCCGTTACGAACAGCGAGCAGGAAACAAGCAGTCGCAACTGCTCCAGGAAATTAGAGGGTTCCTCCTTCAGGTATCTCCGCGCACGGAAATGAGCGGTGACGGCCAGGTGGTGCTCGTTAAATTTGACAGTTATGCAGTCGAGGTCGCACCGGCCTTCTTACTTGATAACTACAAGCAGTATTGGATTTGCGACACCAACAACGGCGGGCGCTATAAGGTCGCAGACCCGGCCGCTGAAGTATCCAGCATCGAGTTCGCCGACAAGGGGACCATCGGGAACGTCCGCCGGCTCACGCGGATGATGAAGAAATGGCAGAAGTACTGCAACGTGCCATTAAAATCCTTCTGGATTGAACTACTCGCAGCCGATTTTCTCCGCCAGTGGCAATACCGCGCCCAAGGCCACGCTTTCCATGACTGGATGGTGCGTGATTTTCTGACGTTCTTGCTGGGTCGCCGCTTCACTTATTTGACGGTACCAGGCACCTTCGAACTCATCTGGCTCGGCGATAAGTGGTACTCGAAAGCGGTTACCGCCTACCGCCGCGCGATGAAGGCGTGCGACCTTGAGTACGAAGCATGCCCGTACTTGGCTCGCGACGAGTGGCAAGGCATTTTCGGACCAGATTTCCAGGGTTGAGAGCATGGACGACCCGAGGGAGTCCCTTATTCAAGAATGCAAGAGGCAGGAAGACTCCTGCCTCCACACGTCGACTAGTCTTTTCATCTGGCTGCGTGTCCTGCGCTATCTCCACGCGGCCTCCATCGTGCTTCCGTTAATTCTTAGCGGAATTGCGGGATGGAAAATGCTCGGAACGGTGGATAGCGACGCGATACGTTGGACTGCAGGGACGTGCGCATTGCTTGCCGGCCTGATTCCTTCGGTTTTTTCTGCCCTGAAGTTTGACGACCACCTTTCGTTATGCAAGCTGTTGGCGGCAGAGTTTAAGAATCTTCAAGACCGATTCCGGCAATTGGCTGTAACAGGTGTGGGAAAGACATTCGAACAAGTTGAGACAGAGTTTCGCCCGCTTGCGGACAGACTTGAAAAGGCGCGAAGCTACAGTTACACAGCTCCGGAATGGGCATTTAAGTGCGCGCAAAAGAAAATTAGAGCCGGCGACTACGATTTCGACGTAGACAAGAAGGACTAGCGGGCCGTTCCGCTAGCCGGCGGCCTGGCGCGATGCCTAGCTGACTCATTTCACCGACACAACTCATCCCCGGAGTCATTTCAGCAATACGACTGATGGCATTATCGTAGTACTGCTTGTCCTTCTCGAACCCGATGAACCGTCGGCCAGTGCTGATGCAGGCGACGGCAGTTGTACCAGAGCCCATGCAGTTGTCGAGTACAATGCCACCGGGATTGGTGTAGGTCTTAACCAGGTATTCGAAGAGCCCGACGGGCTTTTGCGTTGGATGAGCTACCTGCCCTTCGCTTTCCGCCGTTTTGAAATACTGCACGGTTCTTGGATAGCGCTTTCCATCCTTGTTTTTGACCAGCACGGCGCGCTGGGGCCCATAAACCGCGATCGGTCTTAACGCTTTGCCCTTGTTGTAGGGTTCCCCATCGGTCATTTGTGGGCAGTACGCGACCGGCTTCTTCGAAAATATCAGCACGTCCTCGTGCGCAACAAGTGGGCGTTTCTTTGCGTTCAGGTATCCCATTGCCTTGCTTTTCTCCCACACCCACGAGTAGCGGAACAAGCATGGATTGCTCATCACCAGAGCAGACGTGAACGGCTGCGCTGCTGTTAGGACGATAGCGCCGGTGGCCTTGATGACACGCTCGTAGGCGGCCCAAAGAGGCTTGAAAGGTATCACGGCGTCCCATTTGCACTGCGTCGTGCCGTAAGGCAAGTCGCACAGAACCATGTCCACGCAGCCGTCCGGCAAGCGGGCCATGCCCATCAGGCAGTCCTCGTTGAATATTCGGTTTTCGTATTCACAGCTCACCCACGATGCGACAGTCGAGTTCTGCCTCCTATTGCGCGGCTTCTTGGCATATTGCGTTGGCAGGCGTAGGCTGTAGCGTGCGTTCGCCACAAATAGCGGCCTGCAAGACCGCAACAAGACAAAACTAACCATCGCTAATGCCCTCGCTGGACGTAATTTATTTCCTCGCTACTGCAGCCTGTGAGGCGGGTTGTGCCCTCGCCAGCGTGCAGGTGCGCGCCATAGGGGGCCGCCAATGAGCGAACCCCGCGGGCTGCTGCATCGTCTCCTCGATTACATCGGCGAGCAGGCCAAGGATATTGACCCGCACGGTTACAAGATGAGCGCGGCCAAGGGATTTATTCGCCGGCCTGCGGACATCGCCGGGCTGCCCGGCGTCGAAACTGACCTCAAAATTACAGGGGACCACGTCTGGCTGCGCATCCCGCGACTAATTGCGTCAAAGCCGCAAGCCGTGGCCGAAACCTTCAAGGGGATGATACGCGTCAGCAATGACCCGGACGGACCGCCACCCTCAATAGATGAGCCGGCGTTCCTACACCGCCTGAACAACGCAACCAAAGATATGCCCCCGGACGAGCGCGAGATTTGGGAAGCGCAAAGCCGCGCGACGCTTGTACAGGCTGTCGAAGCCTATACGGTGGTTTGGCAGTCCTGGGCTGCAGGGGAACGACCCCGGCGCAAGACTATCGCCCTATATGGCGACGTCTTTGCCCTGAAGCAGCAACTCGACTCGGAGGAGACAGCAAAACCGCAGGAGTTCGTCTGGGGCATCGGCGTTGCGACATGGAAATTGAGATTTGAGGGCGGCTCTATTGATTTCGAGTACCCGCTGCTCACGCAGACCGTTGAAATCTCGCTGGATGAGAAGTCCATGGCCCTTGAAATCCGGCCACGGGCAACCGAAACACGGATTGAGTTCGACGCAATAATTGCCTGTCAGGTGCGGGGTGCGGCTGAAGTCGAGCACGCTATGCGGGAACACCTTGCGAGAACCAAGGAGCATCCCGCCACACCCTTCGACTCATCCAGTTATTCCGACGTGCTGAAGCTCGCCGCTGGTAGCCTCGATAGCGAAGGAAGCTACCAGGAAATACTGACGATTGGCAGGCCGGTGCCTCCAATCGGTGACCACCTGGCGGTTACCGACGCGTGGGTGCTGCTTTCCAGGCCGCGCTCGAACCACTACCTCTTCGAGGACCTGAAGCGGTTGCAGGAGAAGCTCCTCGCCGGGTGCGAAATTCCCCTAGGCCCGCTATCGTTGGTGACGCCTCCCTCCGACCAACCAGTTGACTACGAAGCAGTGCGATTTAGGGGGATCTCCAGCCGCGGCACGCCGGACGGCGGGAAGAAGCCAGAGGAGCTGTATTTCGCGCTCCCCTATAACGATGAGCAGGTCACCATCGTTCAGCGGCTCGAGCGAGCACCCGGCGTCTGCGTCCAAGGCCCTCCCGGAACCGGCAAGACCCACACCATTGCCAATATCATCTGCCATTACCTGGCGACCGGCCGGCGGGTCCTTGTAACGTCCCGCGGTGAACCGGCGCTGGAAGTGCTCCAGGAGAAAATCCCGGAAGAAGTCCGTGCGCTTACCGTAGCACTCCTGACAAGCGACCGGGAGGGGGTGCGCCAGTTCCAGGCATCCATCGAAGCCATCCAGCACCAGGTATCCCAACTCAATCCGGAACTGACGAGGCAGCAGGTTCAGACGCTGATGAGCGCGATTGACCGCGCCCATTCGGAACTTGGGAAGCTCGACGCCCGTGTTGACGAAATAGCGCTTGCGCAGCTATCCGACGTTACCGTCGACGGCGTAGAGATGCGCGCACAGAAGCTGGCGGAACTGGTAGTTGCTGGGCAGTCCCAGCACGAGTGGTTCGAGGATGCCGTTACGCTCATCCCGGAAAACGCGCCTCCTTTGAGCGAAGATGAAGCTGGCCAGCTTCGGGAAGCACGTCGAAAGCTTGGCGCTGACCTCGTCTACGCCAGCGCCCGGATACCGTCGGCCGATGCACTACCGCTAGCAAAAGATGTGGCCGCATTGCACCAAGTGCTCTCGAAAATGCATGAAATCGAGGCGCAAGTTGCCAACGGAAACCTTCTCCCGCTTAAAGCAACAACACCGCCTGTGCTTGCCGCTGCGCGGGAACTCGTCGCACAGATTAACGAAGCGGCCGCATTGGCCGAGGAACTTGCGGCTGTCGACGGGGACTGGCCACTCGAGCTTCGAGTGAAATGCCGCCTCCCTTCGTTTGCGTCTGAGCATGCCGCGCTCGAAGCGCTGCTCACTGACTTGGATAACTTGATTGTTGCTCGGGCCGAGCTTCTCAAGCGACCGGTTGAATTTCCCGAGGCGGGGCTTTCGGCACAAAAAACGCGAGAAGCAGTCGCCAGAGCGGCAGAAACCGGGAAACCGTTCAACCTTATTTCCATCGGCGTGAGCGAGGCGAAGGCACATATTGCCGCAGTGCGTGTTTCCGGTCTGGTGCCAACTAGTCAGGAGGACTGGGCACACGTTCACGGATATGTTCAGCTCCACGAGCATGTGCTGTCGTTCGTGACTCGCTGGAACCAGTTTTCGGGCGACTTGGCGGTCCCGCAGTTGGAAGGTGGGGTCACCGCGCTCCGGCGTATTGAGGGAATCGCCAACGCAGCACGTAAAGCGCACCAGCTAGCGACGCAATACGACGCCGTTTTGTCGAAAAAGGCCGAGGCGGTGTTTGAGCGCACGCCGGCGAAGGACCTCGCCGGAACGGCCCAGCAACTCCGTGGCGTACGGGAACAGCTAATGCGCCACCTTACGCGCGCAGAGCTGTCGCACGCAGCTACCGAGCTTGCAGGCCTACAGGAAAAGCTGGCGGGCACAACTGGCCCAGTGTCGGATGACCTGCGACTGTTTGTGGAAACGGGTCTCGGTGACCCAAGTCTTGCACCGGAG
>SCTX01000035.1 GCA_004298385.1 Betaproteobacteria bacterium
CACCTATGCGTCTGGCTACAACGGTAAGATCGACTTCACTCGCGACGCCATCCTCAATCATTCGGGCCGCGGTCCTGGCGAGTCTCTGACTCGCTTCCGTCGCCGCAAAGCCCGGCGCAAGTTCCGGGCGACAACGCAAACATGGCCTGAAGCCTGCGACTTCTGCCGCTGCGGCACTTGGATAGAAAGTGCAGTTCTGTTGCTTTGGAAGGCGAACACGACAAATCGGACGACAATAAACGCCGGTCGAGCGAATGCCGACGAAAAAGTGTCCATCGAAGCGTAAGTCATGCGACTTCATCGCTTGGTAACACGCGTCAGGAGTCAGCCGGTCAATCGACATGCAGGGAGTTTAGCAGCTATACGCGGGCGTACTAGCCGTTTTCGGACATCATAACCTCCTGCTCGATGCACTACCGCCGACCCAATGCAGGGGTCTCCGTTACAACCAGTAGTGCCCTGTTCAGTAACCGGTACGAGGTCGAAACCCTGAAAGATAACGCCCTGATAGATGAAACCAGTTTTACGCGCTCGGAATCCTTACCCAGTTCAGTACAAGATATTTGACCACCTGATAAATTCCATTAACAGCCCGCTCGCGCGGCTCCTTCCTCGCACAGCCAAACTCCTTGCCTCGCAGAGAATACGAAGTCCGCAAACGGCGAGCAACCTCACCGTGTCGAGGGTAAGGTAGAAGCGCCGTCCTACGGGCAACCGGCTACGCCGCGGGCTTCGATAGAAAACGCGCACTTTTGAACTAGGGGTCATTCAATGTCTGAGAATTCGTCACTGAAGAAGTCGTACGGGACCGTCACCGCAGAGCGGCAGCGCGAGCTGACTGGCCTCGAATTTGTTCGCGGATTGGTGAGTGGAGCGTTGCCGCTGAATACAATGGCAAAAGCGCTGTCCTACGACATTGTCCATGCAGAGGAGGGCCACGTTGTCATAACCGCTATTCCAAGCGCAGATCATCTCAATCCCGCCGGAACCGTGCATGGCGGTGTGGCGGCAACTTTGCTGGATTCGTGTATGGGCCTTGCCGTACGCACCAAACTTCCAAAGGGGGTCGGCTCCACTACCCTCGAATTCAAGATCTCTTTTCTACGCCCAATTACTGCTGAACTCGGCCTTATCCGGGCGGAAGGCAAGGTTCTTATGGCTGGCCGGCGCGTAGGGACCGCTGAGGGCTGGCTTACCGGGCCTGATAACAAAGTGCTGGCGCACGGGACCTCCACTTGCCTGAACTTTGAGTAGCGATCATTCCGTGACGGGCATGTATGGCTAGCCATCCGACCCCTGCGAAAGATCCGTTGTGAAACCACAACCACCGATTGCCTGGTGGGATGTGGCCATGATCCTCGCCGTGGGGGGATTGTTCGGCGCCACGTTCGTGCTGATTAAGGTGGCTCTGACCAGCATCACGCCCATCACGATCGGGCTGCTGCGCCTATCCCTTGCTGCTGTGCCTCTGCTGCTGGTGCTGCGCTGGCACGGGCTGCGCCTACCACCTCCGGGACGGGTATGGGGCTCGTTCGCCGTGATGGGCCTGGGTAACGGCGCCCTGGCTTATGTGCTCATCAACTGGAGCGCCCAGTACATCGAGGCGGGCCTGGTCGGCATCCTGATCGCCACCACGCCCATCTTCACCGCCGTGTTGGCGCACCGGTTCACCCGCGATGAGCGGCTGAGGGTGGGCACCGTGGTCGCCGTGGCCGTGGGCTTCGTGGGCGTGCTGCTGCTGCTCGGACCGGGTACCCTGCTGCGGCTGGAGCTGGCGGGCATGCGCCCCTGGAGCGTGCTGGCCATGTTGGGCGCCGCGCTGTGCTACGCCGTGGCCGCCGTGCACGGCCGGGTGCTGCGCGACGTGCCGCCGCTGGTCACGGCCACGGCCCAACAGATCACCGGCGCGGTGGCGCTCGTGCCCGTCGTGCTGCTGTTCGAGTCGCCATTCGCCCTGCACCCGCGCTGGCAGGATCTGCTGGCCATCGGGGTGGGGGCGGTGTTCGGCACCAGCTTGGCCTATCTGCTGTTCTTCAAGCTGCTGGCGCGGATCGGGGCCACGCGCGTCACGCTAGTCACCTATGTCACACCGTTCTCGGCGGTGATCCTCGGCGCCGTGTTCCTAGGCGAACGGTTGCCGCTACGCGCGTTCGCGGCCATGGCGCTGATTTTTCTCAGCATCGCGCTGAGCAGCGGCTGGCTGGACGGCCTGCGGCGGCGGCCTGCGCCAGACGCGGGCAGTCCCGGGATGGATGGTTAGAAGACCTTCACGCGTGTGGGTGGTTCGAGCCTCGCTGCGGGACCGAAAAGTGACGCTGCGCCGGCAGCGCCCGGCCCTACGCCTTGACCGGCTGGCAGGCGCAGGCGCCGCTGAACAACTGCTGCGCCGAGTTGAAGTCCTTCTTGCCGATGTCGATACCGCAATGGCGCAGGAGGCAATGCGCGGCGGTGACGTGGAAATAGAAGTTCGGCAGGCTGAAGCTAAGCAGCATCGCCTGCCCGGTGAAACGCCGCTCGACGCCGCTCGGATATTTGACGACGATCTCCTTGTCCTCGGTGCCGTCGAGCCGCGCCGGCGTGAAGCCGTTGAGGTAACGAATGGTCTGGTCGAGACGCTGCTTGAGCTCGTCCATGCTCGGTTCCGCGCTCGGCAGCACGAGCGGGTCGACCCCGGCAAGGCGCGCGCAGGCGTTGATGGCCTGGCGATTGGCGAGGCTCACCTGCGTCGCCAGGGGCAGCATGTCGGGATAAAGCCGTGTGCGCAGATAGATCGCCGGATCGATTTTCTTAGCGGCGGCGTGGGCGTTGGTCTTGTCGAGATTGGCCAACAGGCTGGTGAGGAATTGCACGAAGGTCGGCGCCGAGGCCGCATACATCGAGATTGCCATGTCGTTATCCTTTCGATTTCCGGCGGTTACAGTGAATGGACCGGACATCTTCCCCTGAAAACAAGCACAGCGATAGGAAAATCGATCGTGCCGGCGCGGGCCCGCCAGAGCGCAAACAAGCGAACGCGCGCGTGCTTGCGATGCCCAACGCGTGTATTTCTTGTCTTATGATCATTTTGCCGCTTCCTTCCTGGGAGAGCCGCGGGGTTTGAGAAGTTGTTTTGGCGTACTAAAATTTATAATTAACGGGCACTCTAACGCGTGGGCTTAGACAAGGCGATAGCTATACGGTGAACACGCGTTCATGAACACGCGTTCACGTGCGGAATCCAATAGTGAATCAAGCGATGTCAGAAGCCGGATGGCGGGTTGGTTCCCGACTCGTCTCGGCAGGCCTTATGCGGTGAAGGCTACCAGACTCTAAATCGCGCGCAACAATCCGGCGAGGCGCTCGGCGCGTGCGCGCCAGGTATAGCCGCGCGCCTTCTCGCGCGCGCGCGCTCCCATGCGGCGCGCGCGCTCGGGGTCGGCGGCCAGGCGGCGTATGCCCTCGGCCAGGCTCACCGGGTCGCCCGCCCGCACCCATACCGCCTCGTCCTCGGTGAGCACTGCGCGCAGCGGCGGCAGGTCGCTCGCGACGATGGCGCAACCCGCGGCCATGTACTCGAACAGTTTGATCGGCGAGGTGTAGCGGCTGTCCGCGTCATCGCGATTGGGCAGCACGGCGATGCAGGCGCTCTCGAGCCCGCGCATCACCTCCCGCTGCGGCACATGGCCGCGGAACTTGAGCTGCGCGCCTGCGGCCGGCGCGCGGCCGCGCTCGCGCGCTAGCTGCGCCGCATCGCCGCCGTACAGGGTGATCGTGCATCCGGGCAATTCGGACGCCGCCTGCACCAGATCGGCCACGCCTTTCCATGCGAAGAAGCTGCCCGCATAGACGATGTGCAATCCGGCATGCGCCCAATCCTTCTGCGGCAGATGTTCCGGCCAGTCCACGCCGTTCGGCACCACTTCGATCTCGCGCTCGCCGTAGAGTTCGCGCAGCCGCTCGGCCGTGGGCGGAGAGTTGGCGATCACCAGCGTCGCCGTTCGCAGCACCTCGCTTTCCATGTCGAACTGGCGCGCGCGCTTCGCCGGCGGCGCGGTATCGCTGAACACTTCGTGCGCCTCGTACACCAGTTTGCGTCCGGGCCGGCTCTGCCGCAGCAGCGCCGCCAGTTTGAGGTGGCGCACGAACAAGAGCGCATCCGGCGCGGCTGCGATGCGTTCGTGGAGCCGCCACAGGAAGAGGCGATTTGAATGGATGCGCGCCAGCGGCCAGGGCAGCGAGCGCGACAGCTTTGTTAAGCGCAGGCTGGCCGGCGCTTCGAGCCCGTAATACGCGAGCGGATGCAACGGAGGATTCGGCACGTAAGCGAGCTCGACCGCGATGCCCAGCCGCGCCAGCTCGGCGACCGCATGGGCCACCTGCACGCCGCGCGCGCGCTCGAGCGGCAACGGCTCGGGAAAGGCGTAGAGCAGCCTCACTACGGCGCCTTGATGCCCTCGATGATGATGCAATCCCCGAACAGCACCGCGTCCGACGTCACGCCGTGGTCGGGAAAGCCGCGCTTCTTGATGTTCCTGCGGATGATGCCCGCGATCCAGTTCTCGAACACGCGCTTGACCCATTGGGGTTTGCGCAGCAGTTCGTTGGCCGAAACCCGATTGATCCTTACGCCCCCACCCATCAGGAAATAATGCAACTGCCAGAAATAGATCGGCGCGATATGCGCGTCGTCGATAGGATGCACCAGCACCTTGTCCGGCTCCTGCATCAGCGGGCGGAAGCGCGGGAAATAGCCGGACACGAGATATTTCAGGCGCGCATCCACGGAAAACGTATTGGGCGTGCTGATGTAGATCCTGCCGCCCGGCTTCAGCACGCGGCACAGCTCCTTGGTGAAGGTCCAGGGATTGTCGAAATGCTCGATGCCTTCGATGCTGAACACGTAGTCGAAATGTCCGTCCGGAAAAGGCAGCGGATTGATCACGTCATGCCGGGTGAAGCGCACCTGCGGATTGCGCAGCAGAAAGGCTGCTTCGTTGATGTCCAGGCAATCGATATTGTCGTAACCCGCCTTGATGAGTTCCTGCGCGAACGCGCCCTGCCCGGCCGGCACGTCGAGGATGCGGCCCTTGGGCGAGCCGCGGAAGAGCTCCAGCACGGCAGGGTAGTGGTTCTCGGTGGCCATCACCTTGAGTTCGGCCCAGTCTTCCTGCGCGCTCATGCAACAGTTCCCGGGATCGCGATGCGAGCAAAACAGGTGTTCATATCCTTATCCGTTGCCATCTTTCGATTCGGTCAGTCTAGCAGAGTGCAGGGTGCGGGCGAACAAGTCCGCCAACCGCAGAAACACGGATTCCGCAGTGAAATCCGCGATCATCCCGCGGCAGCGCGCCCCCCAGGCGGCTAAACGTTCGCGCTGCCCCAATGCTTCGATCACGCTGCGCTCCAACGCCTGTGCATCGCCCGCGGCATAGACGAGGCCGCAGTCGTGGCGCAGCACCCAGTCCGCTATGCCGGCCGCATCGCTGCATATAGTAGGCGTGCCCACCGCCGCCGCGTCCACGGTCACCATGTTGAGTCCTTCGCACAGCGTCGGATTCACGTTCAGCTCTGCCGCGGCAAGATGCGCATAGGTCTCGCGCCCTTTCAGGCGTCCGGTGAGCCGTACGCGCGCACGCCCGACGCTCGCATCGAGCAAGGGAAAGATGCCCTCGGCCATCCACGGATTGTCCGGCCCGGCGAGGATCCACCAGGCGTCCGGATGCGCGGCGAGCACACCGGGCCAGGCGCGCGCCAGATCCTGGATGCCCTTCGACAGGTAATTGTCGGAGAGCGTCACCAGCACGCGCGCGTCCCGCGGTATGCCGAGCCGGTCGCGCACTTCCGCGCGCGCCTGCGCGCGCTCGGCGTACACGGCCTCGTAGATTTCGCGCGGCGCGCCGATCTGGATCGGAATCTGCGTGATGCGCGCCGGGTCGGCACCGTCCTTGAGCAGCGCCCGCGCGAGCGAGTCGCACAGCGCCCGCAGCGCGTCGATGTGCCGGATCGAGGTCCGCATCAGCCAGTCGAGTTGCGGCGTGCGCCTGCGGCCGTAGCCCATGTGCGAGCAATCGAGGATATCGCCGCCGATGTAGCTCGCGATGAGCGGCGTATCGAGCAGGCCGAAGCGCTTCAGCAGTCCGGCGGGCACGGCATAGGAGAAGCCGTCGGTGCAATACACCAGATCGGGCGCAAAGCGGCGCACCGCCTCGCGGATCACCCACATGCGATGCCCGAGCTTGCGCCCGTCGAAGGTGTTGCGAAAGAGACGGTCGACCGGCAAGGTGAGCACACGCTCCGCGCCGCGGCCGGGGTGGTACCAGAGCGTGCGCATGCCATCGCCCGGTTCGAGGAAATGCGCGGCCAACAAGCGCTTGCCGCTCATGCCCTCGCGGCGTTCTTCGAGCACGCACACCTCGTGGCCGCGGCGCCGGAACTCGACCAGTATCGGATACTCGCCGCGCCAGCCCAGGGGATGCAGGAACAGGATGCGCATGGCTACGCGGATCGCGGAGCGACTTCGCGCGCGAGCGCGAGCAGCATTGCGGCGATGCGTTGCGGCTCGAGTTGCGCGGTAATGGCGCCGCCTGCGAACGGCGGCACCCCATTCGCGAGGAAGCCGTCGATGGCGCGGCCCCAGGCCTCGGCATCGCGGCCCGCGACAATGGCCGCCGCGCCTACGTCCTTCACCCAGGGACCCGCGCCAACCATGTCGCTCGCGATGGTGTAGGTCTCGACCATTGCCGCTTCGATCATCCCGTAGTTGAAGGTGTCGATCACCGAGGGCGCAAGCTGCAAGTCCGCCGCGGCCAGGTAACGCTTGACTTCACGGATATCGATGTTGCCGGTGAAGATCACCTGCGCGGCCACGCCTTCCTCCGCGGCGACCGCGGCCAGCTGATCGCGGTAGCTGCCGATACCGGGTACGACCCGGTCGCCGCCGCAGATCATGAGGCGCAGCCCGGCGCGGCGCCGCGCGGCGCGGGCGAAGCCGCGTATGGCGAGGTCCAGGCCCTTGACCGGAACCAGGCGGCACATGGTGATCAGCAGCCGCTCCCCCGGCGGGATGCGCCACTCGGCAAGAACCTGTGCACGCGCGCGCGCCTTGAACGCCGGCATGTCCGTTATCGCGTCGATGCGCATCCAACCGGTGACGTGCAATGGAACGACGCGTATGCGCTCGGGCGCGCAGCCTGCGGCGATGAGGGCATCGCGCGTAACGAACGAATTCGCGCGGACGAGATCGGCGCTTTTGAGCACCCACAGCTTGACCGCCTCCTTCCAACGGCTCGCCGGCCGCCCCGGAAAACCGAGCGGCAGGCGCAGATAATCGCTGTCATGGATGCATACCACCCAGCGCATCGGCATGAAGCGCGCGAGGATGGCGGCGAAAAATCCGATCCAGTCCCCTTCGACGAAATACACATCACAATCGCGCGTGGCCGAGAAATAGCGCGCCATGGCGACGAGCGTGGTGAAGAAGCGGCGGCCGAGCCAGGGTTTGGCGAGCCGGTCGAACAGCCAGGTCCAGGGATTGCGCCGCAGATGGTGAATGACGAAAAAATCCAGCCGCCCCTCGCGCAAGCGCAGAAAGCGCGCCGCGCTGGGCGCGCGAGCATCTTCGGTATAGATCGCGACAGCGTGACCCAGCGCACCTAGCGCCTGCGCCATGTCGAGATGAATGGAATTCCAGATGCCGGGGGCGACGATGCCGATTTTCACGTTGGCACCGCGGCCACACGCGGCGCGGAAGCCGCAATCGCGTCAAGCGCGCGTGCTACCCGCTCGCAGAACGCGGCAAAGGAAAAACGCTCGAGGTGCGCCGCGGCCTGCCTCGGGTCCGGGCGCGCGGTGCCACCCAGCAACCGTTGCAGCAGTTGCGCGAACGACTCGCCGCCATCCTCGCGTGGATCGGAAAAGAAAAACCCGGTCCGGCCGTCGATCACCGTTTCGGTGAAAGGCGCGGCATTCACCGCGAGTACCGGCGTGCCGCAATATTGCGCCTCGATCAGGTTGAGTCCCAGCGCCTCCTTCTCCGGCAAGCCGGAGAGGACGAAGTCGAGCTGCGGGTAGACCGCGGCCACGTCGGGTTGGTGTCCCCAGAAGCGCACCTGCTTTGCGATCGGCGCGAGGCTCGCGCGCAGATCGCGCACCGAAGCGTAGCCGCCGCTGCCGAATATTTCCAGGTTGACCCGCGGGAATCGGGCGATGAGCGGCGCGAGCATGCCGAACATCAGGGGAAACTGTTTGATCGGCGTCAGGCGCGAAACGATGCCCAGCGTGAGCCCCGGTTTTTTGCTGAACTCAGCCGGCGACTGATGCATGCGCCACCAGGGTTCGGTCAATCCGAGCAGGCGGTCGCGCAGCTTGCGCCGGTCCCAGTCGTATTCGGAGCGCGCGACTATAGCGCCGCCCGTTGCGCCGCGCCGCGGGTCGGCGACGCCAAACATGGGTTCCGCAAAGACTTTGCCGTAACCGCGCCCCCTGACGCTGTCCAGCACGTGCCGCGATACCGCCAGCAGCAAATGGTAATGCCTGAATCCGGCCGGGTCGCGCTCATACAGGGGCATGTGGACAAAGCCGCACAGCACATGCCGCTCGGCCACCCATTGCGCGGCATCCGCATCCAGCGCCGTCTGGGTCACGACCAGGGATCGCTCCCGCGGCAGCGCAGGCAGGATATCGGCGGCGCCTTCGACGCGGACGAGTTCCACGCCGGCGGGCAATAACGACTCCCAGTAGCCCGCCTTGCGGCTGACGAACAGCACCACTCGGTAGCCGATCGCTACCAGCGCCATGCTGAAAAAGCGCGTGTAGACCTCGCCGCCGCCGCACTCCTGCTGCAGATTGATCTGGTAGACGCTGCGCGCGGACTGGGCGCTCACAGCGGCACCTTGAAACTTTCGACCCATTGCGACAACACCAGCAGCGACCACAGCCGGTTGCTGTGCGAGGCGCGGCCCAAAAGGTGTTCCTCGACCATGCGCTCGACCGCGTCCTGCCTGAACCAGGGCGCGAGCGCCTTCTGCGCCAGCAGGCGCTCGCGCAGGATAGTACCGAAATCGTTCCTGACCCAGCGCTCGAGCGGCACGGAGAAGCCTTTTTTCTCGCGCTGCATGAAACCCGCCGGCAGCCAGTCCTTGAACGCCTCCTTGAGGATGTGCTTGTGCCTGCCGCCGGCGGTGAGCTTGTACGATCCCGGCAGCGAGCAGACGAACTCGATCAACTGATGGTCGAGAAAGGGTGAACGGCATTCGAGCGAATTCGCCATGCTGGCGATGTCCACCTTGAACAGGATGTCTTCCGGCAGATAGGTGGACTGGTCCACGTATAACCAGCGGTTGACCGCGTCGGCGCCCGCAGCGCGCGCCAGCGCCCGCGCCAGATAATCGCTCGTAGCCGAGCCGCCGGTGGCGCGGGCGAATTCGGGCGTGATCAGGCTGCGCTTTTCGCTGTCGGTGTAGAAGGCGAGCAGGTGCTGGTAGCGCTCGGCCCCCGTCAGAGCCAGCATTTCGTCGGCGCGGCTTGCCGGAAAGCGCCGGCGCGGTTTGCCCGGATGGGTCAGGTTTTCGACCGCCACGGTGAGCCGGCGCGAGCCGCGCCAGAGCGGCGTCAGATGCAATTTCGCCAGCGTCTCGGCGCGGCGCATATGGTAGAACCTGCGGTAGCCGGCGAACAGCTCGTCGCCGCCGTCTCCGGTCAGGGCCACGGTGACGCTCGCGCGCGCGAACTCGGATACGTAGTAGGTCGGCATCACGGAGTTGTCGGCCATGGGCTCGCCCAGATGCTCGATGAGTTGCGGCAGCAGGTCCACCGCAGCGGGCCGCACCGTCATTTCGTGGTGCTCGGTACCGAGGTGGCGCGCGACTTCGCGCGCATAGGGAAGCTCGTTGAAGCGTTCGTCCTCGAAGCCGATGGCATAGGTCTTGACCGGCTCGCTCGCGAGCTGCGCCATCGCCGCCACGGTGATGCTGGAATCGACGCCGCCCGAGAGAAACGCCCCCAGCGGCACGTCGCTGACCAGGCGGATGCGCGTCGCTTCCAGGACTTGCTCGCGCAGCGCCTCGCAGGCTTCGGCAAAGGACAAACTGGAGCGCGCCGAATGATCGATGTCCCAGTAGCGCCACACCCGCTCCACCTTGCCCTCGCGCACGATCATGGCGTGCGCCGGCGGAAGTTTTCTGATGGTACGGAAACCCGATAGCGGCGCCGGGATGTACTGGAAAGTGAGGTAATGATCCATGGCGGCGTAATCGGGGGCGCGCGACAGATCGGGTTTTATCTGGAACAGCGTCGCGATTTCCGAGGCGAAGGCAAAGCCGGCGCCGGTGTCGGCGTAGACCAGGGGCTTCACGCCCAGGCGGTCGCGGGCCAACGCGAGCGTGTGCGTCTGCCGGTCCCACACGGCGAACGCGAACATGCCGCGCAACTGCGCGAGGCAGCGCTCGAAGCCGTCGCGCGCGAACACGCGCAACAGCACTTCGGTGTCCGAATGGCCGGCGAAGGTCTCGCCTTGCGCTTCCAATCCGGCGCGCAATTCCGGGAAGTTGTAGATCTCGCCGTTGAACACGATGATATAGCGCCCGTCCGGGCTTTGCATCGGCTGATGCCCCTTGACCGAAAGGTCGATGATGGAAAGCCGATTAAAGCCGAGCGCAGTCCAGTCGTCGCGCCACACGCCGCTATCATCCGGACCGCGGTGGCGCTGCCTGGCGACGGCCGCGGCCAAGTCAGGACTGAATGTGCCGCCTGCGCGGGTGGCGAAACCTAGGATACCGCACATGGCGCTCGCCCCTCCTGCAGCAGCCGTTCGAGCTTTGCTGCGTTGGCCGCCCAGGTGAATTCGGCCACGACACGCTCTCGCCCTGCCGCCCCCAGGGCGCGCATTCTGTCAGGCTGCCGCAACAACTGCGCGATGCTTTCGCGCCAGACGCCGACCTCCCCCGGAGGCAGCAATTCGCCGGTCGCGCCGGGGAGCACGATCTCGGTCATCCCTCCCTGGCGCGAGGCCAGTACCGGCAGCGCGCAGGCCATGGCCTCGACCAGGGTGATGCCGAAGGACTCTTCGCCCAGCGAAGGCTGCACCAGCAGGTCCGCCTGCGCGAGCACCTGCGGCAGTTCTTCGTGCGCGATACGCCCGCAGAAATGCACACGCTCGGCCAGGCCGAGCTGCGCCGCCTGCTCGCGCAGCCGCGCCTCGTCCGGGCCCTCGCCTACCACCAGATAGTGGACGTCCCGCGGCAATAGCGGCAGCGCCTCGAGGATCACGCGCAAGCCTTTCCAGCCGACCAGCCGTCCTACGCTCGCGAGTACGCGCGCGCTGCCCGGCAGGCCCAATTGCTCGCGCAGTTGGCCCGCGCGCGCGAGCGGTTTGAACTGATCCACGTCGACGCCGTTATGCACCACCTGCACGCGGCGCCCATAGCGCGATTCGACCTGGGCCGCGTTGTAGCGGCTGGTGGACAGCCAGTGATCGATGCTGTCGGCAAATAAGCGGTCCCCCAGGTAGAACTCGGCACCGCCGGAGCGAAATACCGTCTGCGCCGCGAGGCCCCTGCGCCGCGCCTGCCACAGAACGGGAAAATCGAAAGGCTTGTTCACCACTACCGCGTCGTAGCCGGCGCTCACCAGATGCGACAGCGAATGGCGCGCAAACGACAAGCGCTCCATCAGCCGGCGAAAACGCGTGCCCAGATCCGGCCATGCCTGTTCGCGCCGAAACGGAAAACGTAGCAGCTCCACCTCCTGATGGCGCGGCTCGCCGCCGAGGCCGGCGACAATGCTCACCCGGTGTCCGCGCCGCGCCAGCGCCCGTCCCGCTTCCCAGCAATAGGTTTCCAGCCCGCCCTGGATGAAGCTCGCAGTGACGTTGTAGAAGCAGATTTTCATCGGCTGGACGGCGCCGTATTCGGCGCGCGCGACGCCTGTTGCGCATGTTGCGCATAGCCGAGCAGCATTCCGGCAATGGACCAGAACAGCAGGGCGAGATCGCGCTGGAAAAAATCGTTAGTCAGATTGCGCACGACCACGCCTGTCACCAGCAATACGCCACAGATGCCGGCCATGGCGATGATGCGGTCTTCGGCGCGGCTCAGTTCCCAGAATTTTCGCAGCAACATGAAGAATACCAAGGCAATTGCGATGACCCCAGGAACTCCCAGCGACATGCCGTAATTCAGAAACAGATTATGCGCGTGCCAGACGGCGGGATATTCCTGCGACAGCAGATCCGGGTATGCCTTCTTCATGATTTCCCGGCCGAAACCCTTGCCGGCCAGGGGATGCTCCAGAATCCGCGCGGAGACCGCCGGCCAGGTCGTGATACGCGGATCCTGCGACCAGGCTATGGTGTCGCGTTTCACCGCAGCGCCTGCGATCGCTATTGCGGACAGGATGACAGCAGCCACGCCGATTGCCCGCAGACGGGGCGCCGAAATCGTGATAAAACCGCGCGCCCTCAGCAGATACAAGGCCAACAGCGCCTGCAGCGCAAATACCAGCCAGAACGCGCGCTGCCCCGCCAGAGCGGCGACAACGAGCTGCAAGGCGATCAGGCCCGTGACCAAGCTCCACCTTTGTTTATGCGGCAATACACAGCCCGCCCATAGCAGCGCCGGCAACAGTGCCAGCAAATAGGTGCTGTAACTGCCGGAGCCGCCGGCGAGGCCACGCTCGTTCCAGTATGCCGAGTTCGAGGCGAAATGTTCCCAAAAAGCGATCGCGGCGAGCGCCAGGCTGCCAAGGATCAGCGCCGCGAGGAAAAAATTGGCGTTCGCGCGGGTTCGAGTCAAAGTAATAAAGCCGAGATAGGCCGCCATGGCATAGCCGATCTCGTTCTTGATCTCGCCCAGCGAATAGGCCGGATCAATCGCGGCGGCGAGCGATAGCAGCGCGCAGCCGGTCCAGAGCAACAGGGCGTAGCTTGCCGGGACGTGCGGAAATCCGTCTTTGTGCCAGACCCAGGCACACGCCGCCACACCAACGGCCAGCGCCAGCAGCCGCAGCGCCACTGTGCCCGGAAACGGCAGGATGAACAAAAACACGGCGAAAGGCGCAAGGCGCATCCAGGGCCTCATGGCTGCGCCCCTCGCGCCAGCAAATCCATTGCCGCCTGCCATACCGGCGCGACCGGGATATCGGCCATGGAAGCCGTGGTCGCCGCGCTTTTTCCCGTCAGCGGATGCTCGATCATGATGCAGGCCGGGTGCTGCAGCGGAGCGAGATTGCGCCCCGGGTAAGCCGAGTGATACAGCACTACCATCGGCAGGCCCAGCGCGCCGGCAATATGCGTGGGCCCGGTGTCGACACCGATGTAAAGATCGAGCTCGGCCATGAGTGCGGCGCTCTGGCGCAGGCTCACGCTGCCTGCGGCAAGCGTTGCCTGCCGCGGGTAGGCGCGGAGCACAGGCGCGGCCTTTTCTGCCGCGGCCTTATCGCCCAACAGCAGAAAACGTGCCTGCGCGTGCGCGGCGACGATGCGCCCCATCAATTCCTGAAAGCTGGACACGGGCCAGTCGCGGTGCGCCTTGGTGGGAAAACTCGCCATCTGCAAACCGATCCGGGGCCGGCCGGAGCACGCATGCGCATCCAGCCACTGGCGCGCCTCGGCGCGCTCTTCCCCGGTCACGCAATACGCCAGCCGCAGGTCACCTGCGGCCAGTCCCAGCGGGGCGAGCAGCGACAGCCGGTGCAGCACGGCGTGCTGCGGCTCGGCTGGCTCCACGACGGCGTGCGCAAGCCGGCGATTCAGCGCTTCGTCATGCTGGGAAAACGCGATGACGGCGGCACTCGCGCGCAGGGCGTAACGCAGGAGCGCTGCGTCATGGCCGTAGACCAGGGCAAGGTCGTAGCGGTTTTTCCCGAGCCAGCCGCGGGCCTGCGCCGAGGTCTTGGTGATGCCCTCGAGCACATCGATAAAGGACAGGTGCCGCAGCACTTCCAGGCGTTTGGGGTGGGCAAGCACGGTCAGCCGGCCTTGCGGGATTGCCGCCTTGAGCGCGCGCAGGGCCGGCGTCGCGAGCAGCGTGTCGCCGATGCGCGCCACGATGATCACCAATACATCCGCGTCGAGCCTGATCACGCCGCCACGCTGCGAAAAACCGCTTCCATGCGGTCGAGCATGCGCTCGCGCGAATAACGGCTGCTCACCCAGGCGCGCGCCGCCTGCGCCAGCCGCTCGCCGAGCGCCGGCTCACCCAGCAATCGTTCGATGGCGGCGCGCAGGGCGTCGGCGTCCCGCGGCGGCACCATCAGCCCGGTTTCCTCGTGCCGCACCAGTTCATCTATGCTGCCGACCGAGGTGGACACCACGGGCACTCCCACGGCCATGGCCTGCATCAGCGCCTGCGGCACGCCCTCATTGGCATACGAGGGCAGCGCGAACACATCCAGCGCCTGCAGCCAGGGCACCACGTCGGCCTGGTTGCCCGGCATGAGCACGCGCGCCACCAGGCCGAGTTGCGCCACTTGCTGCTTCAAGTTGTCCCAGCCGGGTCCGTTGCCGACCAGGAGCAGCCGCGCGTCCTTCTGTTTCAGGGAGGCGAAGGCCTCCACCAGGTAGCGGTGTCCTTTCCAACTGCGCAGGGTGGCGACGATGCCAACGCACGCTTGCGCCGGATCCAGGCCCAGGCGCAGTTTCGCCTGCGCCCGGTCCGCCGGCGCAAAGCGCGCCAGGTCGATGCCGGTCGGCACCGAGACTATGGTCTCGGCGCGAAAGCGATTGTCGCGGATCAACTGCTCGCGCAGGCGCTCGCCGGTGGTGACTATCCGGCGGGTGGCCGACTGGTACAGCCAGCGTGTAGCGATATTGTCGGGAATGGCGGCTGAAATGTGCCGGGTGCGCACCAGCGCCGGCCGCGGGTTCATGCCGAGGAGCGCGAGCGCGGCCAGCCAGCTATCGGTGGAGCTGTGGCTGTTCAGCACGTCGCAGCGCACGTTTGCGAGCCAGGCGCGCAGGGCGCGCAGCCCGGCGAGGCCCTTGCGCGCGATCGGCAGGGCCACCGCCGGCACGCCGCTCCTGGCGGCCTCCTCGTAGATGCGCGCCTCCGGCGGGCACAGTAGCGTCACGCGATGACCGCGCGCGAGCATGCCGGCCGCTTCCTCCAGCATGCGAATCTCCTGCCCGCCCCAGCCGCAGGAGGACTCGCTGTGAACGATATGCATCGCCCGGCGGCCGCCTCAGAGTGGCGCGGAAGACCTGTCGCGGGCATGCGCTCGATCCTGCCGCCCGGACGCATCATCTTCAACAGCGAACTGGATTTTGTACAAGCGCGCGTACAGGCCATCGTGCGCCAGCAGCTCGGCATGCGCGCCGATTTCGGCGATCCTGCCTCTTTGCAGTACCACGATGCGGTCCGCTTTCTCGATGGTGGACAGCCGATGGGCGATGATCAGCGTGGTGCGGCCCTGCATCAGGGTCTCCAGCGCCGCCTGCACCACCCGTTCCGACTCGGTATCCAGGGCCGAGGTCGCTTCGTCCAGGATCAGCACCGGCGCATCTTTCAGCAGGGCGCGCGCGATCGCCAGGCGCTGGCGCTGCCCGCCCGAGAGGCGCACGCCGTTCTCGCCGATGATCGTCTGCAGGCCCTGCGGCATTTCGCGGATGAACTCCATCGCATGCGCGGCCTCGGCGGCGGCGGCGATCGCGGCCTCATCCGCGCCTGCCAAGGGGCCATAGGCGATATTCGCCGCAACCGTATCGTTGAACAACACCACGTCCTGGCTGACCAAGGCGAGATTGGCGCGCAGGCTGGCCAGGGTCAGCGTCTGGGTATCGACGCCGTCGAGCAGAATGCGCCCGGCACTGGGCTGATAAAAGCGCGGAATCAGGTTGGCCAGCGTCGTTTTTCCGCCGCCCGAGCCCCCCACCAGGGCGACCGTTTCCCCCGGCGCGATCCTGAGATTGACGTCGGTCAGCGCCGGCCGGGTGGCGTTGGGGTAGGAAAAGCTTAAATGCTCGAACTCGATTCGCCCGTCAGCGCGGCCGATGCTCTGCGTGCCGCTGTCTTCCTCCGGCGGCTCGTCGATGACGGAAAACACGCTTTCGGCCGCCGCCAGGCCGCGCTGCAGCGAGGAATTGACCCCGGTAAGGTGCTTCAAGGGCGTGAGCAGCATCAGCGTGGCGGTCATGAACGATACGAAACTGCCCACGCTCACCCCGCTTTGCTGCGTGGAATAGTAGACGATGACCGCGACGGCGGTGGCGGCGCATACCTGCACCAAGGGCACGGAGGCCCCCGCGGCGATCGTCTGACGCATGGCGAAATCGCGCATGCGCTTGATCGCCGCGCCGAAGTGGCGCCGCTCGTAATCCTGGCCGCCGAATACTTTCACCACCTTGTGGCACTCGATCGCCTCGTCCAGCACATGGGTGATGTCCCCCATCGCCTGCTGTGCGTTGCGGCTTACTTCGCGCAACCGGCCGCTGAACGCCTGGATCACCAGAGCGATGATCGGCCCTATCACCAGGGTGATGAGCGAAAGCTTCCAGTCGAGGTAGAACATCCAGGCAAGCAGTCCGACCACGGTGAGGCTGTCCCTCACCATCACGGTCAGCACGGTGGTCGCGGCCGCGGTGACGCCGGTCACGTCGTAGGCAAGCTTGGAAATCAGCGCGCCCGAGGAAGCGTCGTCGTAATAGCGCGTGGGCAGCTTGACCAGCCGGCCGAACATCTCGGCGCGCAGATCGAGCACCACCCGGTTGGATACCCAGTTAAGCGCATAGTCGCTGGCGAAGCCGAACAAGCCGCGCACCAGGAACAAGCCGACCAGGGCGAACGGAATGTAACGAATGGTGGTGGGATCCTTGTTGACGAAGCTGCCGTCCAGGAGCGGCTTCATCAGCGCCGGGAACAGGGGATCGGTCGCCGCCACCAATACCATGGTCAGGATCGACAGGGTGAACATGCGCCAGTAGGGTGCCACATAGCGCAGCAGCCGCAGGTACAGCACCCGGCTCTTGGTCTCGCCAACGCTCATTTTCCAGGCTGCGTCAAAGTGGTAAAAATTCTAATTATATCAGAGCCATAAGCTCAACCACAGGAAGCGGATTCGCGCCCCGGCTCGATCCGGGCCAAGGCATCACCGCGCTTGCAGCAGCTCCGCATACAGGCGCATCAATTGTTGCGCCATACGCTCCAACCCGAAGGGCTCGACCTTGCGCCGCGCGGCGGCGCCCATCCTCAAAGCCTGCCCTGGCGCCGCGGCCAGGTTGAGACAGCGAGCGAGTTCGACCACGTCGAGCGCATTGCGGCAAATATAGCCTTCGACGCCGCTCTCGATGAACTCGGCCGCGCCGCACTGCAAAGTAGTGACGAGCGGCAGGCCGCAGGCCATGGCTTCCAGCGCCGCATTCGGGAACGGATCGTACAGAGTGGGCAGGACAAAGCAATCGGCCATGCCGTACCAGGGCCTCACATCGTCCTGCCCACCCGTGAAACGCACGCGATCGGCAAGTTTCATGTCTCGCGCCCTGCCTTGCATGGGCACGAGCTCGCGGTCGTCTCCAACCACGATCAGGTGCGCTCCGCGCACGCCGGTCATGGCGCGCAGCAACTGCGGCAGGCCCTTGCGCGCGAAGCCGGAGCCGACGAAGAGGAACACCGTCGCTGAATCGGAGATGCCGAGTTCAGCGCGCATTCGCGCGCGCCACTCCCCGCGCAGCGCCGGATTGAAGGCGGCTAGGTCGACGCCGTTGTAAATCACGTGCAGCTTGTCCTCGGCCAGGCCGAAGTGGCGGCGCAACTCTTCCTTGACCATGTTCGAGTTGCAGATCACCGCGCGCAGGCGCGGGCTCTCGAACAGGCGCTTTTCGGCGGCCTTCGTATATAGATGGTAGGGATTGAGCGCGAGGGCGATGCGCTCAAACGGCCCGGCCGCCCGGGTGCGGTAGGCAAGCCACTGGCGGTGCACGCCGTCGCCGGCGCGATAAACGTCGCAGCAGGCGACGCGTTCATGCGACTGCACCAGGTCGAAGCGCTGCGATTTCAGGGCAGCGCAAGCGGCGCGGGCAAAGCTCCAGTCGCGCCACACGCGGCCGAGATAAAACGGGTCGCAGCGGATCACGCGCCTGCCGCCGCCCGCTCCGGTCTCTCCAGACCACGCCCGCGTCAGCAGCGTCAGCTCCACGTCCTGCTTTGCCAGCGCTGTCATGGCACGCTCGACGAAGCGCTCGGCGCCACCGTAAGGGTTATAGCGCTGGCGCACCAGAGCGATTTTCATCGCGCCGTTTCTCCTTGCGCGCGTGCCGCGTCCGGCATCAGCGCGATTGCAGTGCCTGCACCGCTTGCAGCACCTCGGACACGGGCAGGTTGGCCAGGCATTCGCTCATTTTGCCGCCGCCGCAGCCATCGTTGCCGCAGGGACGGCAGCTATGGTTGGACGCGACCACGCGGTGCGGCACCTGCCAGGGTCCCCAGTTGAACTCGCCGCTAGGCCCGAACAGCGCCACCACCGGCGTCTGCATCGCGCTGGCGATATGCATGGGCGCGGAATCGACACCGATAAACAGCCGGGCATTGCGCGACACGGCCCCCAGTTGCTTCAACGTGAGCTTGCCGCTTAGATCGGCGAAGGTTGTCGTTGCCAGCGTCCGTATGCGTGCCACGAGGTCGAGTTCCTCCGCATCGGGCGCCGCGGTAACCAGCACGCGCTCGCCCAGAACCTGCAGCTTGTCGATGAGGTCGGCGGTTTTCGCGGCCGGCCAGCACTTGAATTGCCAGCGCGAGGCCGGATGCACATGGATATAACCCCTCTGAACCAGTCCCAGCTCGCCCAACATACGGCCCACTTCGCGCTCCGCGTCTTCGCCCGGCACGAAGCACAGCTTGCGCTCCGATTCCCCTGGCTGCACACCGATGCGGCGCAGCAGATCCAGGTTGAGTTCCACCACATGGCGCCGGCCGTTCTTGGGCAGGGGACACAGATGGCTGAAGCTTTTTTTCCACCAGCCGCGCACCCTCGGATAATCCGCGGCTGCGCTGTAGCGCGGGCCGAGCAGCCGCGCCAGCCAGGCGCCGCGCGGATGCTCGGACAGGTGCAGCAGCAGATCGTAGTCGCGGCCGCGCAATTGCTGCAACAGGCGCCATTCCTCGCGCGCCTGCTTGGCCCAGCCCAGGGACTTCCAGCCGCGGCCGATACCGAACACCCGGGATATCGCTGGATTGCCGGTGAGCATCGCCCCAGTATCCGCATAGACCAGTGCGTCGATCTCGACATGCGGAGCGTGGTTCTTCAGCACCGAGAACACCGGCGAGGCGAGCAGCACGTCGCCGTAGTGACGCAGCTTGGTTACCAGCACGCGGCGCACGCCCTCTAGATCGACCTGGTCCTTCAGCATGCATGCACGATAGCAGAGAATTTCAGGGTGGTGAATGGATTCGAATACGTCGCCGCGCTATAACGTGCTCCTGAGCGTAATGATTAGTGGCGCTGGCTCAGCAGAATTCGCCCAACTCGCCGATTCCGGCGTCAAGATCTGCATCTATCCGTGGGTAGACGTTGCGCACTAGTGGACTGTAACGGAAGAATCAGCAGTCACTCATAATGTGCCTGTGCGCGGTTCGGGGCGGGTTCAAGCACGAAATTGTGGGGCGCCGGCAAGCCCTTCAGACTTCGCGGCCGCATTGATTTGCCTATTCCTTGGGCGGGGCCATGACCAAGATAGTCAAGGAAACCCTGGCGGAGAAGGTGGGGATTCCCACCCTCACGGTGGACGTGGACCTCCTCTCCTGGACCCTTCTCCCGCCTCCGAGAAGGGGACTAAAGACAAGTATCGAGGGCTTCCTGGAGCCCCTCTCCAGAGGCGCCGCCAGCGCCGCCTCTGAGGTCGGTTGAGAAAGATGGGCTCACGAAGGACTTATTCCGAGTTTCCCTAACCCGATCCCGCTAGCCAACGTAATCCGAAACGTGAATGTCAACCTGCGTGTTGGGTAGGCTATTTCCACTGCCGAAATTGCAGCTAGGTACTCGGCAAAGCCATTGATCTTCGCGGCTGCGGGTCTGCCGCTGTTCCATCACCTCAGTCGGTTGCGATAAGCCGGTTCACGCGTTCCATTGCCTCGACGAATTCAGTCATCATGTTATAAATGACCTGCCTGCATGTTGTTTCTTCGTTCATGCTGCCAACGATCTGACCGACCGGGTAGGACATGAAATCCTTGTGTTTTGCTCGTCGGACTCGCAGATCCGGCTCGCACCAGACCATGGACTGATAGGGCATCGGCAAATAGGCGGGCGCACCGGGTTGCTCCCAGGCCTCCGTGAGTTTGCTGCGGAGCATGCGTACTGGTTTCCCGGAACGCGCGAGCGTTCTTATCGTGCCCTCAGATGATGCTTTCCAAAAAAGTTCCTTCATTTCGGGCTCGAGTTCGCTCTCTCTGGTGCCAAGCCAAATGGACCCACACCAGATACCATCGGCGCCAAGCGCCATCGCCGCCGCCAATTGCCGACCGCCGCCAATACCCCCCGCTGCCAGTACGGGAGTGGGCGCGACAGCATCGACGATTTGGGGCCACAGAACCATAGATGTAATACTGCCGGTATGACCGCCGGCCTCCGTGCCTACAGCCACGATAAAGTCAATGCCGGCATTTTTTTGTTTTATCGCGTGTTCGACCTTGCCGGTCAATGAGCCGATCTTGATTCCCCGGCTATGCAGACGATCGATCACCTCCTTGGGTGGTATCCCCAGCCCGTTCACCACCGCCTTTATGGGATGCTTCAGAGCGATTTCGAGCAAAGCGATTTCCTCTTCTCGCGTCTGCGTGACACGGGACAAACCGTCGCGAAGCATAGCCTGATCGTCATCTTCTGGTAGCCGTGGAATGCCCGCATTATCCAATAGCTTGCGCAGGTATTGCACCTGCTCCTGTGGCAGGTCTTCCGGGCCGATTTTCACGTCGGGTAGCTTCTGGTAGTTTTGGGGCATTAACACATCGACGCCATAAGGCTTGCCGCCAATGTGATCATCGATCCACTGCAACTCAACTTTTAACTGATCCGCCGGCATCCTGGCAAGCCCAAGGAACCCCATGCCACCGGCCTTTGAAACCTCTACGATTACGTCACGGCAGTGAGAGAACGCAAGAATGGGAACCTCGATTCCCAGTAGTTCACAGATCTTGGTTTTCACAAGTTTCTCCGGTTATTGAGATTAATAGGCGCTGATTGTAAATTGTACCAGGTGACGCACTCACACAAATGAATGCACAGAGTTCAAATCAATTGCCGCCAGCGTGACAAACCCCTCGTCTCACCACTAAACTCGCTCCCATCGCCCCCGCCGGGGGTGCGTAGCGGAGCGAAATTAACATCATGTGCAGTGCGCGGTTCGGGGCGGGTTCAAGCACCGGATTGCGGCGCGCCGACGGGCCCTTCAGACTTCGCGGCCGCATTGATTTGGTGCGCCCGCACCAACCTAGTGGTGCAGGTGCCCCGCCTGCATTCTGTTCTTACCTTCTCAGGATTTTATCGACAAATTCCCTCGCCGAAATGACGGGAACGTCGCCATAGCGCGACTCGGTAAAATCCTTGTCGCCGGTCACGATGAAATCGGCAGCGGGCAGGCGGGCCGCGAGAAGAAATGAGCCCCGACACCGGGGCACTGGTGTCAACGACAACGCGCACGTGCCTGTCTCACCGCGTCCCGTTCGGCGGTGATGTCGTCGAAACTCGGTGCATCCCCGGACTGACTATTCTTACGCAGTCTGCGCACCAGTTGCGCCAGCCGTTTGCGTGCGGCTCCTCGCATAGAGCCAGAGCGCGCGCAACAGGCGATGCGGGAACGGCCGGCGGACATAATTTTTTGCCGCCGTGACGGATGTGGAGCGCCGCCAGCGCTTACAATCCGGCCCATGGACCTTGTCATTCTCTTCAAAGCGCTGATACTCGGGGTGGTCGAAGGGCTCACTGAATTCCTGCCGGTGTCGAGCACCGGCCATCTGATCCTCGCCGGCGACCTGCTCGATTTCAACGACGACAAGGGCAAGCTGTTCGAGATCGTGATCCAGTGCGGCGCGATCCTGGCGGTGTGCTGGGAGTATCGGGTCAAGATTGTCACGGTGATCTCGGGTCTGGGCTCGCAGCGCGAGGCGCAGCGCTTCGCCCTCAACCTCGCCATCGCCTTCGTGCCGCTCGCGGTGTCGGGCCTGGCGTTCGGAAAAGCGATCAAGGCGCAGT
>SCTX01000036.1 GCA_004298385.1 Betaproteobacteria bacterium
TGCCCCTCGGGCGAGGACATCCGCGGCTGGCTCAACATCGTGCGCGGCATCGAGAAGCCGCCGGCAGGCGTTCCGTGGCAGGAATACGCATTCCGCCGTCTAACCGAGGCGAACCCGTTCCCGGCGGTCATGGGGCGCGTGTGCCCGGCGCCGTGCGAGTCCGGATGCAACCGCAACGAGGTCGAGGATTTCGTCGGCATCAATTCGGTCGAACATTTCATCGGCGAGTGGGCGCTGGCGCACGGCCTCGGCTTTCCGCGGCCGGAACACGAGACCGGCAAGAAGGTCGCGATCATCGGCGGCGGGCCGGCGGGCCTGGCCTGCGCTTATCAACTTCGCCGCAAAGGCCATGGCTGCACCATCTTCGATTCGAACACGCAACTCGGCGGCATGATGCGTTACGGCATTCCCGGCTATCGCACGCCGCGCGCGGTGCTCGACGGCGAAATCCAGCGCATCCTCGACATGGGGGTGGAGGTGCGCCTCGATACCCACGTCGGCAAGGATGTCAGCCTCGAAGATCTGCGGCGCGACTTCGATGCCGTGTTCGTCGGCCTCGGCGCCCAGTCGGGCAGTCCCCTGCCGATTCCAGGCGCCGAGGCCCCGAACGTCATCGACGGCATCACTTTCCTGCGCGCCTTCAACGACGGCCGGCTCAATCATGTGGGCAAGAGGGTCGTGGTGGTGGGCGGGGGCGATACCGCGATGGACGTCGCCGCGGTGGCGCGGCGGCTCGGACACATAACGCGCGAGTCCGGGTCACCGGCCTCGGAACAGACGGTTCTCGGCCAGATGGAACACGACGTGGCCACGGCCGCGCGGCAGGAAGGCGCGAGCGTACTCATCGCCTACCGCCGGACGGTCGCGGAAATGCCGGCCACCAAACACGAAGTCGAGGCGGTCACGCGCGAGGGTGTGCGCATCATGACCTGCGTCGCCCCGGTCGCGGCGGTGCTCGGCCCCGACGGACGCGCCGTGGCGCTGCGGGTGATCAAGGTCGATTGGGTCAACAAGAAAATGGTGCCGCAAGCCGGGTCCGAATTCGATATCCCCTGCGACCTGCTGGTCTCCGCCCTTGGCCAGACGGTCGATTTCACCGGCCTGGAGGAATTCAAGAACGAGCGCGGGCTGGTCAGCGCGGACAAAAACTACCAGGTCACCGGCAAGGCGGGCGTGTTCACCGGCGGTGACATCGTCCGGCCGCACCTGCTGACCACCGCCATCGGTCACGCCTGGATCGCCGCCGAGGGCATCGACCGCCACCTCAAGGGCGAGCAGTTGGAGAGGCGGCCGAAAATCGACGTGCACTACTTCGACCTCGAGCGCAAGCTGATCGAAAAAGGCCTCAAGATCGAGGAAACGCATGAACCTTTGCGCGGCACCGACAGCTCGAACGTCGCCGTGCACAACTACGACAACCGCTCCGACCGGCACGTGATCCCGCACGAGGAGCTGTTCCTGGGCCATTTTCTCCATACGCCGCGCAATCTGCGCCAGATCGTCCAGTTGGACGCGAACAGCGCCGTAGGTAATTTCGAGGAGCGCATCGTGGCGCTGACCGAAGCGCAGGCGCAGGCCGAGGCCAAGCGCTGCATGAGCTGCGGGCAATGCTTCGAGTGCGACAACTGCATCGTCTATTGCCCGCAGGCGGCGGTGAAAAAGGTGCCCAAGGCGCAGGCGACCATGGGGCGCTACGTCTATACCGACTACGGCCGCTGCATCGGCTGCCATATTTGCATGGACGTGTGTCCCTCCGGCTACATCAAGATGGGGTTGGAGGTGTAAGTGCGGCGCGGCGCGCACCAGCCGGCTAGCGAACCGGCGTAATTCCAACTAACGCAACGGAGCTTCAATAGTGCCGAGCACGACCGATCAAACCAGCGCCAAGGTCACGTTTCGCCGTTACCAGGACGGCGACGGGAAATGGAAGCGCTGGCAGGAACAGATTTTCGATGCGGACCATTCGCACAAGTGCCCGACCTACATCCAGGCGACGCCGCCGTGCCAGGGCAGTTGTCCCTCGGGCGAGGATATCCGCGGCTACCTCAACATCGTGCGCGGCATCGAGAAGCCGCCGGCCGGACTCGCCTGGCAGGAGTATGCGTTTCGCCGGCTCGCCGGCGCCAACCCGTTCCCGTCGGTGATGGGGCGGGTGTGCCCGGCGCCGTGCGAGTCGGGATGCAACCGCAACGAGGTCGAGGATTTCGTCGGCATCAACTCGGTGGAACACTTTATCGGCGACAACGCGATCGCCAGGAATTTCGCCTATGAGAAGCCGGCGGTAACGAGCGGCAGGAAAGTGGCGGTGATCGGCGGCGGGCCGGCCGGCCTGTCCTGCGCCTACCAGCTTGCGCGCAAGGGCCACGCAGTCACCGTGTTCGACGAACATGCGGAACTGGGCGGCATGATGCGCTATGGCATTCCGGGTTTCCGCACGCCGCGCAACATCCTCGACGCGGAAATCCAGCGCATCCTCGACCTGGGCGTCAAGACCCGCCTGAAGTGCCGCGTCGGCACCGATGTCACGATGGACGAGATCCGGGCGGAGTTTGATGCGGTGTTCCTCGGCCTCGGCGCGCAGTCGGGACGGCCGCTTCCCTGCGCCGGCAACGAGGCGCCGAACGTCGTCACCGCCACCGCGTTTCTGCAGGCGTTCAACGATGGACGCATGCGCCACGTCGGCAAGCGCGTCGTCGTGGTCGGCGGCGGCGACACCTCGATCGACGTGGTCACCGTCGCGCGGCGCCTTGGCCACATCGTGCACGCCCACGAGGCGGACCGCCCCGAGCGAGCCATCGCCAGTTACACGGCGCACGACGTCGCCGAGGTTTCGGCCAGGCAGGGGGCGGAGGTGGTGCTCACCTCGGTGTTCGCGGTCGACGGGATGCAGGCGAACAGGCATGAAGTCGAGCAGGCCACGGCCGAAGGCATCACCATCCGCGGTAGCCTGGTTCCGGTCGCGCTGATGTGTGGCGCGGACGGACGCGCCACCGCGCTGCGCGTGGCCCGGTGCGAAGCGAAATTTGTCGGCGGACGGCTCGAAGTCAAGCCCATCTCCGGTACCGAGGAAGACATTCCCGGCGACTTGTTCGTCTCCGCCATCGGCCAGGCAGTGGACTTTACCGGGCTGGAGGAATTCGACGACGGCAAGGGCGCGGTCGCCGCGGACAAGAACTATCAAGTGACCGGCGAGCCGGGTGTGTTCGTCGGCGGCGATATCGTGCGGCCGAACCTGCTGACCACGGCGATCGGCCACGGCTCGATCGCCGCCGAGGGCATAGACCGGTTCCTGCGCGGAGAGGTGTTGGAAAAACGCCCCAAGATCGACGTTCACCACTTCGACCTGGTGCGCAAGATGGTCGAGAAGGGCCTGAAGGTAGTGGAGCATAGGTTGGAACCGCTGCGCGGCACCGACCGTTCCGGCGCCGCCGTGCACAATTACGACAACCGCTCCGACCGGCACGTGATCCCGCACGAGGAACTGTTCCTCGGCCACTTTCCGAACACGCAGCGCATCAAGCGCGACAGCATCACGCTGACCAAGGAAACGGCGCTGGGCAACTTCGAGGAGCGCATCGTCGTGCTGGCCGAAGCGCAGGCGCAGGCCGAGGCCAAGCGCTGCATGAGTTGCGGGCAGTGCTTCGAATGCGACAACTGCGTGGTGTATTGCCCGCAGATCGCGGTGCTGAAGGTGCCCAAGGCGCAAGCGACCATGGGGCGCTACGTCTACACCGACTACGACCGTTGCATCGGCTGCCACATCTGCGCGGACGTGTGCCCGACCGGGTATATCAAGATGGGGCTGGGAGAATAGGATGCCCCCGCACGGACTGCTGCGCTTCTTTGCCTGTCTGCTGCTCGCTTTGCCGGCGCTGGCGTTCGCCGCGGAGCGCACGCCCAAACCCTTTATCGTCATCGACAAGCCGGGCCAGTGCGTGGAAGCGGCCGAGATCATGCGGCGGGAGCACCCGGACATGCTCAAGCACCAGCGCGACCGGACCATGCGCGAAGGCATTCGCACGCGCAAGTACAGCCTGAAAGAGTGCGTCGAGTGCCACGCGGGCGCAAAGACCGCCAGCGTGATTGGCGAGAAAGGCTTCTGCCAGAGTTGCCACGATTATGCCAGCGTCAGGCTCGATTGCTTTGGTTGCCATGCTTCCAAACCGAAGCTCGCCAGCGGAGCGAAGCCATGAGCGCGGACGCGAACGAGGCCTTGAGCCGGCGCGGCTTTCTCGCCATCTCCGCCGCCACCCTGGGCGGAGTGATGCTCGCGCCGGGAATCCGCCTTATCGAGATCGCCGGCGCGCGCGCGCCCGAGCAGGCGGCCTCGAAGCGGGTGCGCTGGGGCCTGCTGATCGACACCAACAAATGCGCCCCCGGCTGCGACGATTGTGTCAAAGCCTGCGCCACCGAGAACGGCATCCGGTCGACCGGGCATCCGCGCACCGACCCACAGTGGATACGCAAGGTCGAGTTGAAGGACCCGCGCAGCGGCCGCGCGCATTCGGCGCCGGTGATGTGTCAGCATTGCGAGCATCCGCCCTGCGTCGACGTCTGCCCCACCGGCGCCTCGTTCAAGCGCGCCGACGGCATCGTCCTGGTCGACCGGCATACCTGCATCGGCTGCCGCTATTGCATCATGGCCTGCCCTTACAAGGCGCGTTCGATCGTGTTCCAGGATGTCACCGATCAGAATCCGGACGTGCCCCGCGGCAAGGGCTGCGCCGAGGGCTGCACGCTGTGCGTGCACCGCGTCGACCGCGACCAGCAGCCCGCCTGCGTCGAGGCCTGCGCCAAGGCGGGGCACAACGCTATGATCTTCGGCGACCTGAACGATCCGCAAAGCGAGATCGCGCGGCGGGTCGCCAAGTATGCAAGCACGCAGATCCGGGCCGACCTGAAACTCAATCCCGGCGTGCGCTATCAGGGACTGTGACATGGCCCAATCCTGCGTCTATCGCGAGCTGGGTGGTACCAGCCCCCGCTACTGGGGACTGCTGGCATTGCTTGCCGTGCCTCTCGCACTGGGGGCCGCTGCGTACTTCTACATCGAGCATTTCGGTCACATCGTGACCGGCATGGACAACCAGATCGTGTGGGGCATGCCACATGTGTTCGCGGTTTTTCTCATCGTCGCCGCCACCGGCGCGCTCAACGTGGCTCTGGCGGCCTCGGTGTTCGGCAAGACCGCCTACCAACCGGTCGCGCCGTTGTCGGCGTTGGTTTCCGTGGCGCTGCTCGTCGGTGGCCTTGCACTGCTGATGCTGGATCTGGCGCGTTCCGACCGGATGATCGTGGCGATGACCCACTTGAACACGAAGTCGCTGTTCGCCCTCAGGGTCGTCCTGTACAACGGATTTCTCGCCACCGTGGCCGTCTATTTCTGGTTTATGCTCGAACGGCGCATGAACCGCTACATCAAGCCGGTGGCGATCCTGGCGTTCCTGTGGCAGCTCGTGCTCGTCACCGGCACGGGCTTGATGTTCGGCTTCATGGTCGCGCGCGCAGTCTACGACTCGGTGCTGTACGCGCCGATGTTCATCGCGTTTTCCTCGGCTTACGGCACCGCGGTCTTCATTCTGATCCTGCTCGCTGTGTGCAACTGGGAGGAGCGGCCGATCGCCGGCGAGTTGTTGCGCCGGCTCAAGAACCTGCTCGCGATTTTTGCCGGTGCATCGCTGTATTTTGCCGCGCTGTTCCATTTTTCCAAGTACTACCTTGCGCGCTCCCACGAGGTCGGACAGTTCCTGCTGTTCGACGGCGGCGTGTACACGGCGCTGTTCTGGCTCGGTCAGGTGGCAATCGGCGGTATCGTGCCGCTCGCGCTGTTGTTGCGATCGCGGGTTTCGCGCCGAACCGTCGCCGCCGCCTGCGCGCTGGTGGTGCTGGGGGGGGTGGCGCAGATGTACGTGACTATCATCGGCGGACAGGCCTATCCGCAGATCCTGTTCCCCGGAATGGCCGAGTCGAGCAGCTTCTTCGACGGCGAGATCCACCCCTACACGCCGAGCGTGCCTGAGGTACTGCTCGGCTTGGGTGGCGCCGCGCTCGCCGCGGCAATCATCGCGGTCGCGCTGCGCGCGCTCGCGCTCCTGCCCGAGCGGCTCGACCCGACGGCCGGGCCGCAGGCCTGAAGCCGCCGCGGCGCCCGAGCTTGGAGCAAGGCATGCACCGGTTCCTCGTTTCCGCTGCGCACAAGTCTTCGGGCAAGACTGCGGTCAGCGTCGGCCTCGCGGCGGAGCTGTCGCGGCGCGGCCTCGTCGTGCAGGCGTTCAAGAAGGGTCCGGATTACATCGATCCGATGTGGCTTGCGGCGGCGACCGGCCGCCCCTGCCGCAACCTCGATTTCAACCTGTCCGCGCCGGACGAGCTGCGGCTCGAGTTCGCGCGCCACGGCGCGCTCGCCGACGTCTGTCTGGTCGAGGGCAACAAAGGCTTGTACGACGGCCTCGACCTCCACGGCAACAACAGCAATGCGGCGCTCGCGCGACTGCTGGATCTGCCGGTGGTGCTGGTGCTCGATGCGCGCGGCATGACGCGCGGCATTGCGCCGCTGATACTAGGTTATCAGGCGTTCGACCGTTCGATCCGCATCGCCGGCGTGATCCTGTCCAGGCTGGGAGGTGCGCGCCATGAAGCCAAGCTGCGCGCGGTGATCGAGCACTACACCGACGTGCCGGTGCTGGGCGCAATGCACGAGGATCCGCGTCTCGCCATCGCCGAGCGCCATATCGGCTTGACGCCGACCAACGAGGACGGGGCGGCGCAGGCGCGTATCGCGGCGCTTGCCGCCGCCGTCGCCGGGCAGGTCGATATCGAGCGGCTGCTCGCGGCGACCGTGAGCAGTGCGCCGCTGCCCGCAGCGCTGCCGCTCGCGCGGCCCGCCCGACTGAGCGTGCGCATCCCACAGGGACTTCCGGTGGTCGTAGGCATCGCGCGCGACCGCGCGTTCGGCTTCTACTATCCCGACGATCTCGAGGCGCTCGAGCGCGCCGGCGCGGAACTGCTGTTTTTCGACACCTTGCGCGACGCGCGGCTGCCCAGGGTGGATGGGCTGATCATCGGCGGCGGTTTCCCGGAAATATTCATGCGCGAGCTCGAGGCGAATGCTGCGCTGCGCGGCGAGATCCTGGCGGCGATCCGAGCCGGGATGCCCGCGTACGCCGAGTGCGGCGGGCTCATGTACCTCGCCCGCTCGCTCAGTTGGCGCGGCGACACGCGCCGCATGGTGGGTGCGATTCCGGGCGACGTGGTGATGCACGGGCAGCCGATGGGCCGCGGCTACGTCAGGCTCGCTCCCACCGAAGCTCACCCGTGGCGGGATCGCGGCGAAGAACAGCTTGAAATTCCGGCGCACGAGTTCCACTACTCGAGCATCGAGGGGCTGGCCCCGGGCACGCGCTTTGCCTACCGCGTCGCGCGCGGTTTCGGTGTCGACGGAAAATCCGACGGCATCGTCGTCAACAACCTGCTGGCTGCTTACTCGCACCTGCGCGGCAGCGGCAGTTGCGACTGGCCGGCGCGCTTCGTCGCCTTCGTGCGCCGCCGGGCCGAGGAGCGCAATGCGGCGCCGGCGCTGCTAAGCGCAGTATACTGACACGATTGTGACGCTTAATACTCCAAGCGACCGTGGCATGCGCGCGGGAGCGGTTTATCTGGTCGGCGCGGGGCCCGGCGATCCGGATCTGCTGACGCTGCGCGCGGCGAAGCTGCTGGACGAGGCCGAGGTCATCGTCCACGATCATCTCGTCTCGGAACCCATCCTCGAGTTGGGCCGGCGCGAAGCCGAGCGCATCTACGCCGGCAAGGAGCGGGGCGAGCACACGCTCAGCCAGACCGAGATCAACGCCTTGCTGGTGCGGCTGGCGCGCGAGGGCAAGCGCGTGCTGCGCTTGAAGGGCGGGGACCCATTTGTGTTCGGCCGCGGCGGGGAGGAGGTCCAGGCGCTCGCGGCCGCGGGCATTGCCTTCGAGGTCGTCCCCGGGATCACCGCCGCCTGCGGCGTTGCCGCGTACAGCGGCATTCCGCTTACCCACCGCGATTACGCCAATTCATGTTTGTTCGTCGCCGGCCACCTCAAGGGCGGCAGCATGGATCTGGACTGGGACTCGCTTATCCGCCCCGGGCGCACCTTGGTGGTGTACATGGGCCTGCTCGGCCTGGCTACGCTGTGCCGCGAATTGGTCGCCCGCGGCGCGCCGGATACCACCCCGGCGGCGATCGTGCAGCAGGGCACCACGCCGCGCCAACGCACGGTAGCGGGGACGCTTGCCACGCTGCCGCAACTCGCGCTTGCCGCGAAGCTTGCGCCGCCGACACTCATCATCGTCGGGGAGGTGGTGCGGCTGCACGCGCAACTCGCCTGGTACGAGTAAGAGTTCTAAGGCTTCCTCGGTACCGAAGAACTCTGCGGGTTGACCCTGTGCTCGACCGCGAACACAGCGGCCTCGACGCGCGAGGTGAAGTTGAGCTTTGACAGGATATGGCGCACGTGCAGCTTGACCGTATCGTAACTGATGTCGAGCGCGCGCGCGATCGCCTTGTTCGACATGCCCTGCGCCAGGTGCTCGAGGATCTCACGCTCGCGCTCGGTGAGTTGCCTGAGCAGATTTTCCTTGGTCTTGTTTTGCCGTCCCGGCTGCAACAGGTTCACCAGCTTCATGGTCATGGCCGGGGCGACCACGGTCTCGCCGCGCGCCGCGCGCAGGATCGCATCGATGACGTCCTCCGGTTCCATGTCCTTCAACAGGTAACCGCGCGCTCCGGCGTGCAGCGCGTTGGCGAGGTCGTCTTCGGCGTCGGAAACCGTCAGGATCAGCGCCGGGCCGCTCCAGCCATAATCCTGCAAAGTGCGCAGCAGCGCGAGCCCGCCGTGCGGCGGCAGGTTGAGATCGAGCAGCAGCACGTCGGGCTTGGTCTCTTGCACCAGGCGCGCCGCTTCAGTGGCGCCGGCCGTGGCCGCGACCACCTCGATGTCGTTGCGCCCATGCAACAATTCCGCCAGACCCTTGCGGAAAAGAGTATGGTCGTCGACCAGCATGACGCGCACTGATTTCATGCGCTGCTTGCGCGTTGCGCCGAGAACACCAGGCTGACGCGCGCGCCGCCCTGCGGCAGATTGGAAATCTCGATCCTGCCGTCCAGTTGCTGCGCGCGCTCGCGCATGATATTGACGCCAAGGTGATGGCGCAGGTGCGAATGCTGCTCCGCGCCTTCCCGCGGCTGGCCGAAAGCGTAAAAGCCGAGCCCGTCGTCTTCCACCGTAAAGCGGTATTCGCCGCCGGCGAGTTCCATGATGAGACGGGCATGTTTTGCGCCGGAGTGCCGCGCCACATTGGCCAGCGCCTCCTGCATGACATGGAATACCTGGCTCTCTTCATCAACGCTCAAGCCGAGGTTGGTGGTGCGGTTGTCGAACGCGAGCTCGATGCCGGTGCGGTCGTGGAATTGCGTCTTCAGTTCCTCCAGGGCATGCACCAGCCCTAGCGGATCCATGCGGTTGCGGAACTGGGACAGGAGCTCCCTCAGGTCGGCGTAGGCGCCGTCCAGGGCCTGCTGCACTTCGCCGGCATGCTTGGAGGCCCGGGCTTGCTCGCTCGCGTCCAGGGCTTCCTGCATCATGGCGAGCCGGATCTTCATGTAGGCCATCGTTTGCGCGAGTGAATCGTGCACCTCGTTCGCCATCAACTGACGCTCCCGCACCAGCGTCATGCGCATGTTCTCGCGCAGCAGGCGAGCGTTCTCCAGCGCCATGCCCAGATGCTCGCTGATCGAACGGAACAACAGCCCCAGTTCCTCCGGCGTGTCGCGCTTCTCCGCGAAAAACAGGGTGTAGGCGCCGAGCACCTGTCCCATGTGCGTGAGCGGGACCACCACCGCCGCGCCGATCTCGCGGAAATAATCGGAGGCGGTGTGCTCGGCGCAGTGCTCGAGATCGAAGCTCTGGCGTACGGCATCGTCGCGTACCGCCGCGCCGCACAAGCCGCAGTCCAGGGGCACCAGTTGTTCTTCGACGACGGCTTCGGGCGGAAGTCCTTGCGCGGCGACCAGACGCATGTGGGCGCCGTCGCTGGTCACCACGCGCACGCTGCCGGCCTGGGCCCCGGCGAGCCGTATCATGGTACCGAGCGAGCGCTCGAGCAGCTTTTCCGGGTCATGCTCTTCGGCCAGCCCGGAAGTGAACTCCGACAGCGCGCGCAAGCCGCGCAGGTCGGTGTGCCTTGCGGGACCTTCGGCTTGCAACGGGTAAGTACCCGGCTGGTTCATATCGTGCTCCGCTCGCGCCGGCATCACGGCTCGCCTGCGCGCAGTCATGGGTCGAAGAAATATACCACGGCCGGTGGGGTCCGAAAGCCAGGCGTGTCAGATTCACCCGGCTTGGTTACAATGGCAAACGGCGGCACAATAACCCAACACAAAGAGGAAGCGATCATGAATTTCGATAAAGACTTGGATGCGCGCGGCTTGAATTGCCCGCTACCCATATTGCGCGCCAAAAAGGCGCTGAGCGACATGCAAAGCGGCCAGGTGCTGCGCATCGTTTCAACCGACCTCGGCTCGGTCAAGGATTTCCAGGCTTTCTGCAAGCAGACCGGCAACGAACTGCTGGAGCAGACGCAAGCCAGCAACGAATACACTTTCTTTCTGAAGAGGAAGTGACCGCGCCAGCAAAGCCGCGGATGCAAAGACACTTGCCGCCTGCGAACGGCCAACGCGCCTGGCGCTTGCGCGAAGATTCGATTCGAGGGTGCCGGTCGTGGCAGCGCAGCCGGCGCTGCCGGCGGACATTAGCTGAAGCTATCGCCGAATAAGATTATTTCCATGGATCAAAGTAGGAGTATTCGAGCATTATTGCTACAAATTCAAAAAAGATCCTGGGGCAGTTCAACGCCAATAAGGGCCAATAACGGAGGCAAGAATGGGCACCACCCCTGACATTACACTGATTGAGGAAATCGTCCGGCAGCGGCTCGACGAAATCCTGCCGCAGAAACTCGAAGAAAAGCTGGCGGAGATGAAGGCGAACAAGACGCCTTCGATGACCATCATCGCCACCAAGGGCACCCTGGACTGGGCCTATCCGCCCTTCATCCTGGCTTCGACCGCCGCCGCATTGGGCTGGAACGTGTCGATCTTTTTCACCTTCTATGGCTTGCAGTTGCTTAAGAAAGACATCTCCGATCTCAAGATAAGTCCGCTCGGCAATCCGGGCATGCCCATGAAAATGCCTTTCGGCCCGGACTGGTTCAAAGGCATCAACTGGAACATCCCCAACCTGGTTCAGGCCGGGATTCCCGGTTTCGAATCCTTCGCCTCCACGCTGATGCGGCGGACGATCAAGAACAACGGCGTGGCCGACATTTCCGAATTGCGCTCGCTGTGCCTGGAGGCGGGCGTGAACATGCTCGGCTGCCAGATGACGGTCGACCTGTTCGGCTTCACCCACGACGATTTCATCCCCGAGGTGAAGGAGTACTGCGGCGCCGCTCACTTCTTGCCGATGGCGCAGGAAGCCGACGTCACGCTGTTTGTCTAGATTTGTTTGATGCTATCGTTGCAATTACAACAGGAAGGGGGAGTGAAATGAAACACACAGCACTGACATCGGCATTGCTTGCCGCCTTTGCCATCCCGTCGGTTGCGCTCGCGACGGACGGCTATTTTGCCCACGGCTACGGCATGAAGGCCAAAGGCATGGGCGGCGCCTCGACGGCGATGACCGGCGACACCTTCGGTGGCGCCAACAACCCGGCGACCATGGTATGGGCGGGCAACCGCATGGATATCGGCGTTGATCTGTTCAGCCCGAGGCGGTCTGTTTCGCGTCAGGGGAGTAACGGTCCGTTTTCTCCCACTGGCCAGTACGACGGCAGCGTCGACAGCGACAGCAACTACTTCCTTATTCCCGAGTTCGGCTACAACAGGATGCTGGGCTGGAACATGTCAGCCGGCGTGACTGTATATGGCAATGGCGGCATGAACACCGATTTCAACGGTACCTTGGCTGGAGGGGCCGGCGCGCCTGCCTTTGCGCCGTCTTGCGCCGGTGCGCGGTCAAATATGCTTTTCGGCTGCGGCAGGCTGGGCGTCGATCTGACGCAACTGATCATTGCGCCGACATTCGCTTATAAGATCAACGCCAACCACTCTTTCGGCATTTCGCCCCTGTTCGGTTACCAGCGTTTCAAGGTCGACGGGCTACAAGCTTTTGGTGAGACTCTCGACATGGACGGTCCCGGTCCGGCGCCAGCGGGGACTTTTACCAGCAGCCAGGGCAACGTGACCAACAACGGCTACGATAGTTCGACCGGTTGGGGTGTGCGTATCGGCTGGTTCGGCAAGTTCTCCGACAGCGTGAGCTTGGGGGCCGCTTATTCGAGCAAAATGCGCATGGGCGTGTTCGATAAGTACAAAGGCCTGTTCGCCGAAGGGGGCGGCTTCGACATTCCGGAGAACTACAACTTCGGCATTGCGGTGAAGGCCACGCCCAAAGCGACCATCGCATTCGATATCCAGCAGATCAACTACAGCAAGATCCGGTCGGTTGCCAATGGCGTTTCCAACAGCCTTGCCAGCATGGCGACGACTGGTTTCCCCGTGACCCCCAACCGCCTGGGTGAGTCCAACGGTTCCGGCTTCGCCTGGCGCGACCAGACGGCTTTCAAGCTGGGCATGGAATACGAGTACAGCAAGGACCTGATCCTGCGCGCCGGTTACAACTATGGGAAGTCGCCGGTGCGTGGCGATAGTCTCAATGACGTGACTTTCAACATTATCGCTCCCGGCGTGGTGGAACAGCATTTGACGCTGGGCGCCACCTGGACGCTGGCCAACAAGAACGAACTGACCGTGTCCTACATGCACGCCTTCAAGAACTCGGTGACGGGCCCATCGGTGACGTCACTGCTTGCCGTCGGCGGCACCGAAACGCTCACTATGTACCAGAACTCCCTCGGCATCGCTTACAGCATGAAGTTGAAGTAAGCCGCGCCGATCGGTCGGAGGCGAACAAAGGGCCGGGAATATCCGGCCCTTTGTTCATTGGAACGCCGGAATCAAAATTCGTACCGAACCTGGAGATACACGTTGTCGTCGCGCGAGAGCTGCCCGAACTGACCCCAGGGCTTGCCGCCGAAGAAGTTGGCGCCGACCGCTCCCCACATCTTGTCGGTGAAGCTGTAGCGCAGTTCCGGGTTCACGAAGTGCTCGCCGCTGCCGGCGTTGTAAGAGGCATATGCGGAAAGCCGCAGCGTCTGATGCCGGAAGAACTGCGTCAGCCGCGCCGTGACGGTATGGCTCCAGCGCTTTTCGACCGGGAAGCCGGCGGGTACCGCGGCGAGGTAGGCGCCGTAGTCGTTCATCGCTTCGGCGTAGTACTGGAGGCCGAGCGAGAGGTCCTCCGCCGGTTGAATTTGGTAGCCCGCCAGCAGCCGGGTCTGTGAGTTGGGCACGGCGAAATCCTTGCCCGACCGGTCCTCGCGCGAGTCGTAGTAGGCCGCCTCCAGGCTCAGCACACCCTCGCCAGCCCGGCCCGAGACGCTGGCGCCATAGACGGAGAGCTGCGGGTAGAAGACGCCGATCTTCGTCGGCGCCGTCATGCTGTCCGGGCGCATCGACGGCGTGCGCTGGAAGCCGCGATACAGGTAGAGCGCCGCGTCATAGCCGGCGACATCGCGGTAAATGCGCAGGCCGACCTCGCCCTGGCCCGGCTTGATGGTCTCGCGGTTAGTGACCGCCGGCATCGGGTCGTAGAGGTGGAAGCGGTTCGCATCCGGTATGCGGCTCTCGCGGAAACCCGGCGACAGCACCAGTTCGAAGTTGGCGAACTCGGGGTAGGCGCCCAGCTTTACGGCATCGACGCCGCGCTTGAGGTACTCCAACGGGCGCCCGGCGAAGAGCGCCTCGTGATCCTTGGGGAAGACGTCGTTGACGAACACCAGGTCGCCCAGGCCCCAGGTGATAACCTGCCGGCCGACGCGCATATCCCAATTGCCGGCGGTGTAATCGACATAGCCCTCGCGCAGCTCGGATTGGTCCTGACGACCGAGATGGTCGATCGCCAGATCGCTTTTGGCCAGCAGCCGCCACGCGCCGCCGGTGGCGTCGAGCTTGAGTTGCGCCCGTTCCTCCAGCCACTTGTAGTGGCGGCCATCCGGGTTTGCCGCCGCGGTGTTTGCGGCTGTGTTCTGCTGCGCAAAGCCGGAAAGCCTGACTTCTGCGCGCGCCGCCAAGGGTGCCAGCAGAAGGACTGCGCAGGCGACGGTCAAACGTGACATCACTCGATCCACTTGCGCGGCGGCTGGCGCAGAAATCTCTCGGAGAATAGATTGTCCTCAATACCGAGGTTGTAGCCGGTCTTGAGGTAAGCGACCTCGGTGCGGTGGCCGCTCTGCAGGTTTTTCATGCTGCGCTTAGCCACCGTGGGAATGCCTTGAATGTCCGCCACCTCGTCGGCCGCGAACAGCTTATAGCGGGCTCCTTTCTTGTCGTACTGCTCCTCCTTCAGCGGCAGGAAGTTCGCCTTGTCCACCCAGGTGAGCTTATAGCCGTAATCGGTGTCGGTGCCTTTCGGCGTGCTCTTAACCGCGTAGCAGTCGCGGTTTCCGATCTTTTCCTCGCGCTCGACGACGTGGGTATCGTCCTCGAGGTCGCGGCCGGAGACGTCCTCATAGGTGAAGTCCGAGCCGACGAAGCTGGAGCGCTTGTCCTGCGCGGCGATGCGCTTTACCATATTGATGGCCGGGATGAACATCCAGCGATCGTCGTCCTTGGCCGGGTACTTGTAGGTCATGAAAGTCATATCCTTCACATCCGCCGGCTGAAAGAAGTACATGAAATATTTCTGCTCGCCGCCCGGTTCGCCCATGTTCTTGCGCAGCATGGTGAGCTCGCGCACCCGCTCCTGGCCGTCCTTGTTGATGAGTTTCATCACCACCCGCGCCTTGAAGTCCTTGCCCGGGTAGAGGAAGGCCGCCTGCGATTTCTTCATCACCTCCTCGCCCGACAGCGCCAGCGCCTGCAATGGCAGCAGGCCGGCGATCATCCATATCCGCCAGCGTTTAGTTACGGCGTAACGCGCTTCGCGCATTAGCCTTCTCTGAAACTTCGTTTTCATGTCAGTCTCCTTTCGCATGTGCCGCGGCGATCGCCGCCGTCGGCTTGGGTTCGTCGATCAACCAGTTACGCCCGAGCATGACTAGCGCGGGCAAATAGAGGATGGTGAGAAGCGCCGACAGCAGCATCATCGCCACGATGAACGCTCCCACCGCAATATAGGGCGTGAGCGGCGCGAACAGCATGACCGAGAAGGCCGCCGCAAACAGCAGCGCATTGCGCAGTATCCCCTTGCCCGGTCGCGCTGCGGTCCACAGCAGCGCCTCTCGCACCGCTGCCTCGCTTCCGCCGCCATCCGTCTTGGCCAAGCGCTGGCGGAAACGGCCGACGAAATGGATGGCGAAGTCGACGGCCATGCCGAGCGACAGCGTGCTCAGCACCGATAGCGGCATGTCGAAGTCTTTGCCGGCGAAGCCGACCACGCCGTAGATCAGCAGAATGGTGAATAGCAGCGGCACGTAGCCGACCAAGGCCCATTTGGCCGAGCGGAAGGCCAGGGCGAGGATGACGAACACCAGCGCCAGCGCCAGCGACAAGCCCAGCACCATGTCGCCCAGCACCTCGTCGTTCCATACCAGGTTGAAATAGGCAATACCGGCAGGTTTCACCGTCACCGCCAGTGGATGGGCCTGCCGATAGGCGTCCGCCGCCCGGATGACCTGGCGCATGGCTTCCGCGTCCCAGGTCTTGAGTTGCACCCACAGGTTGGCCTTCTGGAAGCCCGGATCGATCACGTTGTCCAGATCCGATGGCTTGGCCGACATGCCGAACAGGAAGAGATATTGACCGACCGTATCCCGCGTTTCCGGAACGACGTCGAACTTCGAGTCGTCGTCGTGCAGCACGCGGTTGATGCGCTTCACGTAGTCGGCTACCGAAAAGGTCTTGCCCACCACGGGCATGCCTTCCAGGTGCCGCTGCAGCCCTTCCAGCCAGCGCATGGCCTCGGGCCGCTTCATGAACTCGGGTTCCTTGGACTGCGCCACCAGATAGCCCAGGGAAGTGCCACCCAGCGCATGGTTCATCGCCGTATCGGCCACGCGGATCTCGCTCGAGTCCTTGAACCAGGCCACCAGGTTATTGTTGACGTGGATTTTCGTCGCGCCGGCGATGGCCACCGCCATCAGGACGACGCCCACCAGCGCGATGGCCAGCGGGCGATCGGTGCCGATCTTGCCGATACCACGCAGCAAACGCGCGCTACGGTCCAGTTCGACGCTCTCGTGTTCGGCGGCCTTGGCGATCTTCTCTTCCTTGACGAAGGTGAGGATGGCGGGAATCAGGCTGAAGGAGAACAGCCGCAGTACCACCGTGCCGAACGCGATCAATCCGCCAAAGACCTTTACCGGTACGATGTTCATGAACAGCAGCACGGCGAAGCCGGCGGCGGTGGCGAGTGCGGTGTAGCGCACCGGCCGGCTCACCGCCTGCATCGTCTCGCGAATCGCCGCCAGTTTGTTTCGTTTCTCGCGGTAGCGGAAGTAGAATTCGTTGAAGATATGGATGCTGTCGGTGGCGATGGCCATGAGGAACACCGGGGCCATCGAACTCATGATGTGCACCGGAAAGCCCACTCCGATCAACAGCCCCATGCTCCAGATGATGGCAGCCATGGCCACCGCCATCATGGCGATGGACAGCACAAGGTTGCGAAACATAAGCTGGATGGCGATGAACATGATCATGCCCGCGATCGGCGAGAAGATGCCCATCAGCTTGAACATCTCGGCGCCGAAAGTATCGCGCGCCACCGGGTCGCCGGCAATGTAGTAGCGCTCCGGGCCCTTCTCAGCGGCCACGATAGCGTGGATCTTGTTGGCGATCTCGGCGCCGTTGGCGCCCTTCTCCAGCGGGACGTAGATGGCTGTGGTCTTGCCGTCTTTCGAGATCACGCGATCGACCAGGAGCGGGTTGCCGAACAGCGCGCCGCGCAACGTCTCCACCTCGGCCTGACTTTGCGGCGCGCCCGGCATGAGCGGCCCGACCTTGAGCGTGCCGGCTTCGGCCGTGACGTTGGTGATGGTGGTGAAGCCGTTTACGTCGCGGCTGGCAACGCCTGGAAGCGCAAGGATTTTGTCGGTAATGCGGGCGATGCGGACTAGAGTTTCCCGGTTGAGCACCCCCGCATCGTTTTCGACGCCGACGACGATGGTGTCCTCGTAGAGCGTGAAAGTTTTGTCCACCTCGTCGTTCCAGACCCGCACGTCGGAAGTGTCCGGCAGCATGTGCTTGGGATTGGTATCCGTGCGGATTTTCGGAAACTGGGTGAGAAACAACAGCGTCAGCAGCCCCGCGAGCAGCAGCACCCACTTCGGGCGGCGGATGGAGAATTCGACCAGTGAGAATTTCATCATGACGTGCTCCCTTGCGTAGCTGATCCGTTCAGTGAAGTTCCGGCAGGACGTCGGCCGCTGCGGCAAAAAAGGCCGCCTTGGCGCGAGCAGCAGCGAAGCGCGCCGCGGCTAAATCGATGTCTGCCCCCACGCTCCAGCCGACGGCCGCGTGATCGGAAAAGCAGCGCGTGAAATGGCTGGTGCCGCGACCGACTTCCAGCACGGTCTCGCCGGGATGCGGTGTCAGAAGCTGGTCGAGCAAGCGATACTCGATGCCGCCTATCCACGCGCCGCGTGATATCGTGTACCAGGCTTCGTACTGTTCCGGCTGCATGGTTCCTCTATGAATTGCGTTGTCGTCGAAGGTGATGTGTTGTTGAACCTTGGCTTGAGCGCGCAGGTCAGGTATCATTCTACTACTCAACTAAGGAGTTGAATAGTAAGAGGCCGCGGCCGCGATGTCAACAGGCAATTTCAAGCAGGACGTGCATGCCCAGTTCGCCCGGGTGGGGAAGGCCCTGTCAAACGGCAACCGGCTGGAGTTGCTGGAGTTCGTCGCGCAGGGGGCGCGCAGTTGGATCGGCGGACATTTCGCTCTCTTACTCAGCCGCGCGTAGCGCACGCGCGGTTGGACCGGCAGCGCTATTTCACCAGACCCAGGCGCCGGTACATCGGCCGGATCGCCGCGCGCCAGGACTCAAGCCGCAGGGCGAAGGCCATTGCGGCGAGGGTGCACAGCGAGCCAAAGATGAGCAGGGTGAGCGGCGCGCCGATGTGGCTGGCGATCGAACCGGCAATGAAGTTGCCCACCGGCGCCATGCCGATGAAACACATGCCGTATATGCTCACCACCCGGCCTCGTTTGTCTTCGTCGGCGATGCTCTGCAGGATGGTATTGGTGGAGGTCGCGGTGGCGAACAGGCCGAAGCCTATGGGTAGCATCAGCGCGAGCGACAGCGGCAGCAGGCGCGACTGCGAGAACAGCGCGAGGCCGATGCCGGCGCAAAAGCTTGCCGTTATGATCACGCGCGACAACCCGGCGAGCGAAGTTCGATTCGCCAGATACGCCGTGCCGCAGAGCGCGCCCAAGGCGGACGCGCTGATAAGCAGACCCAAAGTGCGGGCATCGCCGCCGAAGATCTCGCGGGCGAAGATCGGCATCAGCTGTTGAACGGGGAAGGTGGTCAGGCTCACCGCCGCCAGCAGCAGCAGCAGGCGCCGGCTCGGTAGAAAGCCGAACGCATAGCCAAAGCCCTGCTTCAGCCCTCCGATCCAGTGCGTGTGGCGAGCGTGCGCAGCCGTCGGTTTCACTCGCATCATCAGCAGGGCGACGATCAGCGCCAGGTAGGACAGCGCGTTGAGCATGAAGCACGCGGCTTCGCCGGCGTAGGCGAGCACCACGCCGGCGATGCTGGGGCCGACGAAGCGCGCGCTGTGCATGATCATCGAGTTGAGCGCAATGGCGTTTGGCAGGTGTTCCCTGGTCTCCACCATTTCCAGCAGGAAAGCGCCGCGGCTGGGGTTGTCGAAAGCGTTGACGGTGCCGAGGAACAGCGACAGCGCGATGATATGCCAGGCTTCGATCATGCCGGCACCGGTGAGTGCAGCCAGCAGCAGCGCCGGCGCCAGCGCCAGCGCCTGGGTGAGCAGCAGCAGCCTGCGGCGGTTGAACCGATCCACCCAGACGCCGGCAAAGGGCGAGACCAGCAGCATCGGAATCTGCAGCGCGAAACCAGTCAAACCCAGCATGAACGCCGAGTTGGTGAGCCGGTACATCAGCCAGGAGATGGCGATGTGCTGCATCCAGGTGCCGGTCATCGACAGCGTCTGGCCGATGAAGAACAGGCGGAAGTTGCGATGCTGGAAACCGCGCAGAATCGGATGCATGGCCGCGCTCAGCCTAGTTTGGCGAGCTGGGGCTTCAGGTGTTCCAGCGTGATGGCGAATGCGGCCAGGCGCTCCTGCTCCTGCGCCACCACCTGGGCCGGCGCGCGCCCGACGAAGCCGGCGTTGGCGAGCTTGCCTTTGGCCTTGGCGATTTCGCCTTCGAGCCGGGAGATTTCCTTTTGCAGGCGCTCGCGCTCGGCCGCCTTGTCGATTTCGATCTTGAGCATCAAGCGGCACTCGCCCACCACGGCGACGGGCGCGTCGGCGTCCGGCAAGGTTTCAACCACGCTTACCTCGGTGAGCCTGGCCAGGAACTTGATGTAGGGAGAGAGCGCTTTCAGCCTCGCCTTGTCGCCGGTGGCGAGCAGGGGAATACGCTGCGCCGGGGACACGTTCATTTCGCCGCGCAAATTGCGGCAGGCGTTGACGATGTCCTTCAACGCCGCAAGCTGCGCTTCGGCCGCGGGGTCGATGCGCTCGGCTTGCGACCGCGGGTAAGGCGCAAGCATGACGCTCCGGCCCGCGCGCCCCGCCAGCGGCGCGATTTTCTGCCACAGCTCTTCGGTGATGAAGGGAATGACCGGATGGGCGAGCCGCAACACCGCTTCCAGCACCCGCACCAGGGTGCGCCGGGTTGCGCGCTGCTCGGCCTCGCCACCGCTTTGCAGTTGCACCTTGGCCAGCTCCAGATACCAGTCGCAGTATTCGTCCCAGACGAACTCGTACAGGGCGCGCGCAGCGAGGTCGAAGCGATAACTGTCGAAGCCCTCGCACACCTCCTTTTCCGCGCGCTGCAGCCGGCTCACGATCCAGCGGTCGACGACCGAAGGCGCGAGCGGCAGGGACTCGTCCGTGCCGCAGTCCTTGCCCTCGGTGTTTATCAGCACGAAGCGCGTCGCGTTCCACAGTTTGTTGCAGAAGTTGCGGTAGCCTTCGCAGCGGCCGAGGTCGAAGTTGAGCGTGCGCGCAAAGCTCGCGAGCGAGGCGAAGGTGAAGCGCAGCGCGTCGGCGCCGAACGAAGGGATGCCATTGGCGTAGTTCCTGCGCACGTATTTCTCGACCTTCGCCTTGTGGCTGGCGAGCATCAGACCCTGGGTCGATTTTTCGAGCAGCGCGTCGAAGCCGACGCCGTCGATCAGGTCGAGCGGGTCCAGGGTGTTGCCCTTGGACTTGGACATTTTCTGGCCCTCTGCGTCGCGCACCAGGGCATTGATGTAGACGTGGCGGAACGGAACTTTGCCGGTGAAATGCAGAGTCATCATGATCATGCGCGCGACCCAGAAGAAGATGATGTCGAAGCCCGTGACCAGCACCGAGGACGGCAGGAAGGCTTCGAGGTCGCGCGTTTTTTCCGGCCAGCCGAGCGAGCTGAACGGCACCAGGGCGGAGGAGAACCAGGTGTCGAGCACGTCTTCGTCACGCTTGAGCTTGCCCGAGTATCCTGCTGCGGCAGCCTGGGCCCGGGCTTCGGCTTCGCTGCGCGCGACGTACACCTTGCCCTCATCATCGTACCAGGCCGGGAGCTGGTGACCCCACCAGAGCTGGCGCGATATGCACCAGTCCTGGATATTTTCCAGCCAGTGGTTGTAGGTCGTGGTCCAGTGATCGGGAAAGAACTGCACTTCGCCCGCGGCCACCGCGTCCAGGCCGCGTTTCGCCAGAGCGTCCATTTTCACGAACCACTGGTCGGTGAGCATGGGTTCGACGATCACGCCGGTGCGGCCCGAACGCGGCACCCTCAGTTTGTACGGCTTTTCCGAAACCAGAAATCCCTGGGTGTCGAGGTCTTCGAGAATGCGCTTGCGTGCCTCGAAGCGGTCGAGCCCACGGTAGGCCGCCGGAGCGTTGTCGTTGATCCTGGCGTCCAGCGCGAGAACGTTGATCTGCGGGAGGCCATGCCTGTGGCCGATCTGGTAGTCGTTGAAATCGTGCGCCGGCGTGATCTTGACGCAGCCGGTGCCGAATGCGGGATCGACGTAATCGTCGGCGATCACCGGGATCGAGCGGCCGGTGAGGGGCAGAACAACTTGCTTGCCGAGCAGTGCGGCGTAGCGTTCGTCCTTGGGGTTGACGGCGACGGCGACGTCGCCGAGCATGGTTTCCGGACGGGTGGTGGCGACCGTCACCGCGCCCGTTCCGTCCTCGAACGGATAGCGGATTTCCCAGATCTTGCCGTCTTCCTCTTCGCTGTCGACCTCGAGGTCGGATACCGCCGTGCCCAGCACCGGGTCCCAGTTGACCAGGCGTTTGCCGCGGTAAATGAGACCTTCATCGTGCAGGCGCACGAACACCTCGATCACGGCGCGTGACATTTTCGCGTCCATGGTGAAGTAGCCGGCGTGCTGGCCGTCGGTGTCGGCATAGGTCCAGTTGGCCGAGGCGCCCAGGCGCCGCATCTGCCGGGTGATGGTCGAGCCCGACTGTTGTTTCCATTCCCACACGCGCTCGCGGAATTTCTCACGGCCGAGGTCGTGGCGGGTCTTGCCCTCGGCCTGCAACTGGCCCTCGACCACGATCTGGGTCGCGATGCCCGCATGGTCGGTGCCGGCCACCCAGTTCGTATTGAATCCGCGCATGCGGTGGTAGCGCACCAGCGTGTCCATCAGCGTCTGCTGGAACGCGTGCCCCATGTGCAGGGTGCCGGTCACGTTGGGCGGCGGCAGTTGGATGCAATAGGGCGGTTGCGCGGGGTCCACCGAATGCGCGAAATAGCCGCGGCGTTCCCATTCGGGATACCAATATGCCTCGATGGCATGCGGTTCAAAGCTCTTGGCTAATTCCATCTATTGTTCTTGGGAGAAAAGCGATCGGCTCGAATGAGCGAAACGCGAATTATAGCGGATTGATGCGGCTATTCACGGTGCCGTAAATACCGTCGCGTGCCGGGAGCGGCCATTGCGCGCTCGCGCGCGCCAACCGTCTTTTCTGGACGGATAAAAAGCGCATCCGTCCAGAAAAGACGGTTCCTGATAAAAGCAACAACGGCTTGCGGTAGATGTCATACAAGTTCAAGCGCCACAGCTCGATGCATCCTCCGACGTCCCATCCCACGGACGCGTCGAACATTTTAGTCATTCACGTCAGGCTGTGCGCCAGCTTCGGAATCTCCTGCGACGGCACCGTGGTGATTTGGTAAGTTTCTTGCGCGTACGGCTCTCCGATAACGCGTCGATCCGCTCGGCGATCAGACAGTCCTCCAGGATTTCGTAGTAACCGGCCACTGTGGTGTGGGGCACGCCGAGTTCCTGGGCGATGCCGCTCATGCCGGTACCGGATCCGGTCCCGGCAAGTGGTCATAGCCCGGCTGGCCGGGCAGCACCGGACGCACCGTGCCGTCGGGAAATTTCGCTCGCCGGGGCAGGATGGCCGGGATGTCCCGCTCGGTACGGGCATAGGCCATAAGCTCGGCGGTGGTGGAAAAGGGTAGTAAGGCCTTGATGTTGCTCAAGGTGGGAAAGATGATATTGTATTGCCCGCTTTTGGCCCGGTCGATGGCCTCCTGGGGGCGTAGCCAGGCATGATCCACGGTTTCCTTTTCGTCGTGGAAACCGACTTGATTTTTCGGGGCGGCGGAGACGAAGAAACGAGTGTCGAAGCGTCGCGGAGAAGCGGCCGGGGTAATCCAGTGGGCGAAGTAGGCCACCCGGTCGGTGGCCAGCCGCAATCCTTCCTTGAGGCAAAGCTCCGCCAGGTTATGTTCCCCCCCATGGAGCGTCTTGCGGTAGCCATCGAAGCGCTCCGCCGCTTCCGGGTCCGCGAGAGAGAGCAATTGCCCGTTGCGGTCATAGGCCATGAACAGCCCCGCCTCCTCGAAGCACTCCCGAACCGCCGCCACCCAGTAGGCCAGCCCGCCGTTTGCCACCTTCAACTGCCGACTGGCTTCCGCGTCCGTCAAGCCCACGCACAGCGCAGCGGCTTGCGGGCTGCTATCGTGCTTGTCCAGCCCGCCGCCGGGAAAAACGTAAGCCCCGCCGACGAAGTCGGAGTTGAGGCTGCGCTGCATCATAAAGATCTCGATTCCCTGGGCGCCATCCCTGGCCAGAATGAGGGTTGCCGCGGGACGGGGGGTGACGGGCTGCTGGCTCATGGAATTCCTCCTCAAAGAGTGCGAAATCGAACTGACTCCATGATAACGGATATGCCGCCGGATGAGGGAAAGAGGGAGTAAAGTGGCCGTGATGTTTTCGCGCAGCTCGGCAGATAGGTTCTCGCCGGAAACGAAGACTTGGCTAAATACATTTTATACGAGGAGAACACCATGCCTTTCATCGACGCCCTGTTCCAGGTGCAAGACGGAGTCGCCGTTTTCACCATGAACAACCCCAAGGCGCGCAACGCCCTGACCACCCCCATGATGCAAAACGACTTCCCCGCCCTGGTGGCGGAAGTCAAGGCCAACCCGGAGATCCGCGCCCTGATCCTCACCGGCGCCGGCGGCATGTTCAGCGCCGGGGGCGACATCAAATTCATGAAGGCACGCCGCAACCTGACGGTCCCCGAGCGCAACAAGACACTCGACAACGCGTATCAATGGCTGCCGGAACTGGTGGATTTGCCGGTGCCGGTGGTGGCGGCGGTGGACGGTTTCGCTTTCGGCGCGGGACTCAGCATCGCGCTGACCGCCGACTTGATCCTGGCCAGCGAGCGAGCCCGTTTCAGTTGCGTGTTCGGCCGTGTCGGGCTGGTGCCCGACATGGGCATCATGCACACTCTGCCGCGTTTCATCGGCTTGCAAAAGGCCAAGGAATTGATTTTCACCGCCCGCTCCTTCGGCGCAACGGAGGCCCAGACGCTGGGATTGGTGCACAGCATCCATGCTCCCGAAGCGCTGATGGCCGCCGCGCAAAACCTGGCGGGGCGCTTTCGCCACGCTTCCCGGCTGGCCATCCGCAATGCCAAGCGGGTGCTGCACCAATCCTACAGCCAGGATTTCCGCACGCTGGGCATCATGGAGATGGGGGCTCAGTCCGAAGCACGGGAATCGGACTACCACCTGCAGGCGGTGGACCGCTTCCTCGACAAGCAGCCCGCGCTGTTCGACTGGGATGCCATGGACAAGGCGCGGTAGGCGCAGGAAGCTCTTGAGCAAGTCCGCCGTTCGCCTGAGTAGCGCCAGAGTGAACGGCGGCGCCCTGCCGCCGTTATGAGCTACGCGGAGCGGCCCGTCACAGGCATTGACCCAGGCCCAAGGTGGCCCGGACTTCATCGGAATGCAGGATGGCTTCCAAGTGCCGGCGGTTTTCCGCCAGCCCGCTCCGGTCCTGCTCCGGGTGCCACAGATGAAACACCGGGGCGGCGACAGTTGCATAGGAACGGACCCGGCGCATGATTGGCTTCACCCGGGTGAAGTGCATGCGGGAAGGAAAAAGTTCAACAGTGGCACCCTGGCGCGCACCGGGATACCGAAGTCAGCCGATATTGCGCTTGAGCAGCGCGAACAGGCGCTCCCAGTGCCGCTCGGCGCTCGGTTTGTGGAAAATGCCTTCGCGCTGCGGAAAGGCGAAGCCGTGCTCCGCGCCCTGGTACCACTCGACACGATGGCGCAGGTTGGGGATGGATTTCAGGTGCGCTTCCAGTTTGTCGATCATTTCCTTCGGCGCGTACTTGTCGGTCTCGGCGCAGCCAAAGTAGAGTTCGCCCCGCACCTTGTCCGCGCCGTGATGCGGCGAGTCTTTGTCATCGGTCGCAAGGCGCACGCCGTAGAACGACGCGGCGCACTTGACGCGCTCGGGAAAGCGGCCCGCCGCGGCGAACACGAAAGGACCGCTCATGCAGTAGCCCACAATACCGAGCGCGCTCGCTTTGGCCTCGTTGCGGCCATCGACGAAATCGAGCATCGCCTGCGTGTCGCGCATCACCAAATCGGTGGACAGCTGCTGCATCATTTCGAACATGCGCTTAAAGCCTTCCTCGTCGCGCACCATGACAAACTCGCGCGTCTTGCGGTAATACAGGTTCGGCAACACGACGTAGTAGCCCACCGTGGCGATGCGCCGCGCCATGTCGTGCAGTTCCTCGCGCTTGCCGGGCGCATCCATGTAAAAGAGCACCACTGGAAACGGCCCGCCTTCTTCCGGATGTGTGATGAATGCGTTCATCGCGCCATCGGCGGTACGGATATCGAGATCGTGTTCAATCATGCGCGCCTCCTTCGTGACTTATCGCTTTATTTGCGCCGCTCGATTTCCCGCTCGACAGCGGTGCCGATGGCGTCGCTTAGGATTTCCCGTGCAATCAGTTGCAGGTCGCTGCGCAGGTCGTTTAAAAGCCGTTCGACCGGCGGCGCCAGGCTATCCTTCAGTCGTTGCTCGATCAGGGCATCGATCTCGGGCTGCAACCCGGCGAGCAGCGATGCGCGGATGCTCGCCGCAAGCGCGTCGATCTGCTCCTCCTTCTCAGGCGCGGACAGGACAAGCTCGGTCAGCACGGGCAGATCGTCGCCGCCAGGGAGGATCTCCACCACTTCGTCCAGGACCGGAATCTCGGCATACGGCTCGGCCGCCGTGCGCGACGGGCGGTGGCGCGCCATCAGGGCGTCGGCCTTGCCGAGCAGATCTTCGGGCTCAGCCATTGGTCTTGGACAAGTCGTGATTCACGATTTCGTAGCCGCGGTCGCGGTAAAAGCGGAAGCGCCCGCGCGCCGCCTCGCGGTCTTCGTCGTCGCGGCCGACGATCTCCACCAGGCGCCGGAAGCGGCTGAACGCGGGCGGCCATTGTGGGTGCAGATTCAGCAACACCTCGTCATGCGGTGTGTCCTCGGGATCGTGGGTGATAAGCACCGGGGTCTGGGCGGCGAGCGGACTGCGTGTCATGCAGTGCGGCAGAAAGCCCGCGGCTTGCCAGGTCCAGAGCAAGCGGTCGATTCGCTGCGCGCCGGCCTCGTCGGCGGTGTAGATCAGCACGCGCAATTTTTGCTGCGCCGCTTTGGCCGACAGGCGGCAGGCCACCTGCAGTTTGTCTTCGGCCTCGAAGTAGAAGTCGATGCGTGTCATTGGCGAGCGCGGACCAATGCGGGACGCAAAGCCATTGAGCCGCGGCGCTGTTCGTTCGCCCCACTCACGTTTTTCCGGCCCGCTTCATCAGGAAACTGGTCAGCAGAGCGACCGGCCGCCCTGTCGCGCCTTTGTCCTTGCCCGATTTCCAGGCGGTGCCGGCAATATCCAGATGTGCCCAGTCGAATTTCTTGGCGAAGCGGGAAAGAAAGCAGGCGGCGGTGATGCTGCCTGCAGGGCGGCCGCCGATATTGGCCATGTCGGCGAAATTGCTTTTCAGTTGTTCCTGGTAATCGTCCCACAGCGGCATGTGCCAGACGCGATCATAGGCTTCATCCCCGGCGGCGAGCAGTTCACGCGCGAGCGCTTCCTTGTTGCTGTAGAGGCCGCTCGCCACATGGCCCAGCGCGATCACGCAGGCGCCGGTGAGGGTGGCGATGTCGACCACGGCCGCGGGCTCGAAACGCTCGCCAAAGGTCAGCGCATCGCACAGGATCAGCCGCCCCTCGGCGTCGGTATTGAGTACCTCGATCGTCTGTCCGGACAGGCTGGTGACGATGTCGCCCGGTTTGGTCGCGGCGCCCCCCGGCATGTTTTCGGTGGCGGGGATGATGCCGACCACGTTGAGCTTCAACTTCATCTGTGCGCAGGCCGAGAGCGCGCCGAGCACGCTGGCGGCGCCGCACATGTCGAATTTCATCTCGTCCATCTCAGCGCCGGGCTTGAGCGAAATGCCACCGGTATCGAAAGTAATGCCCTTGCCCACCAGCACCACCGGTTTTGCCTTCTTCGGGCCGCCGGCGTATTTGAGCACGATCAGCTTGGGCGGCTGGCGCGAGCCCTGCGCCACAGAGAGCAGGGATCCCATGCCGAGCTTCTCCATGTCCTTGCGCTCCAGCACGTCCACGCCGAGTTTCCATTCCCTGGCGATTTTCCGTGCCTGCTCGGCAAGGTAGCCGGGGGTGCAGACATTCGCCGGCAGATTGCCCAGGTCCTTGGCGAGGCTCACACCGGCGCCCATGGCCTGTCCCTGGGACAGGCCCCGGGCTGCGGCGCCGGCATCGCGCGCGGTAGTCAAGAGTTCGACGTTCGCGAGCGGGCGCGGCTCGCTTTTGTTGCTCTTCATATAATCGAAGCGGTAGGCGCACTCGGCAGCCACCAGCGCCACCTGGCGCGCTTTCCAGGCAGCGTCGCGGCGGCCGACCCGGATCTCCGTGAAGCACAGCGTGGCCGTTGCGGCGCCGGTATCCTGCGCGGCTTTGACCGCGGCACGCACTGCGTCGCGGTACTCGCGCTCGCGCAGATCCGCCTCCGTGCCCAGCCCCACCAGCAGCACGCGCTCGGCTGCGACGCCCGGTATCCGGTACAGGAGCAGCGTTGCGCCGAGCCTGCCTTCCATGTCGCCGCGGCGCAGAACCTCGCTCAGGTTGCCGCGCGATGCCCGGTCCAGCGTTTTGGCGGCGGCACTCAATTTGCGTCCAGCATATACGCCCACAGCAATGCAGGGCGTGGCGCGTTTTTCCGGGCTGCCCCGTTTTGTGCTAAATTTCACCGGCTGCTCCTTATCCTTTTATCGATCAACCACGCCCGATTATCCCTGCTTTGTTCCTGTCGAGTCAAAGCCGTAGCGCACAGGCGCGGGATCGATGCGAAGCGGAGCCGGAGGCGCATTCCTAAGTGGCGATTTTTCGGCGGTCCCTGCTGCGCGAATTCGGCAATCTTGCGGTTGCGGTGTTCGCCACGCTGTTTGCCATTACCCTCACCACGCAACTGATCCGTTATCTCGGCCAGGCGGCGAGCGGCAAGCTCCTGTCCGAGGCGGTGCTCGCGCTGCTTGGCTTTTCCGCGCTCAATTACCTGCCGGTGCTGCTGTCGCTGACTTTGTTCATATCGGTGCTGATGACCATCAGCCGCAGCTACCGCGATTCGGAGATGGTGATCTGGTTCAGCGCGGGGCTGCCGCTCACCGCCTGGGTGCGGCCGGTGCTGATTTTCGCCGCGCCGCTGGTGTTCGTGATCGCGCTGTTGTCGTTGTTCCTCGCGCCCTGGGCGAATAAGCAGAGCGAGGAATACCGGCGCCAACTGGACAGTCGCGACGAGTTGTCGCGCATCGCGCCGGGGGTGTTCCGCGAATCCGCCAATGCGGAACGCGTGTTTTTCGTCGAGGGCGTCGCCGGCGATTCGGGCAAAGTGCAGAATGTGTTCGTCGCTTCCATGCAGCACGGCCGCCTGGGGGTGATGGTGAGCCGGCGCGGTTTCACGGAAGCGGCGGCCAATGGCGATCGTTTCATCGTGCTCGCCGACGGCAGGCGCTACGAAGGGAATCCGGGCGAGGCCGAATACCGGGTGATGGAATTCAAGCGCTACGCGGTGCGCATCGAGACGCGCGAAGCCCAGTCCGGGCAGATTCCGGCGCGCGCGCTGTCCACGCAAACGCTGCTGGAGGAGCCCCATCAGGGCAATCTGGCCGAACTGCTGTGGCGCATCGGCCTGCCCCTGGGAGCGCTCAACCTGGCACTGCTCGCCATCCCGCTCGCTTTCGTCAATCCGCGCGCCAGCCGCTCCACCAACCTGGTGTTCGCGCTGCTCACCTATATGGTGTACAGCAACCTGATCAGCGTGAGCCAGGCGTGGGTGTCGCAGGGCAGGATTTCTTTCCATATAGGCTGGTGGGTGGTGCATGTCGCCATGCTGCTGCTGTTGCTGGCGCTGTTCTACCGCCGCATGAGTATCCGCTCGGCGTTCAGGAGAGCGCATTGATCATCCTGCGCAAGTATCTCGCGCGCGAGATCTACGCGGCGACACTGCTGGTTCTGCTTGCTTTCCTGATGCTGTTTGCTTTCTTCGACCTGATCAACGAGCTCAACTATCTGGGCAAGGGCAATTACCGCTTGCAGCATGTATTGCTGTACGTGCTGTTGTCTTTGCCCGGACACGTCTACGAGCTTGCTCCGATCGCGGTGCTGATCGGAACGCTCTACGCGCTGTCGCAGCTTGCCGCCAATTCCGAATATACGGTGATGCGGATCGCCGGCCTGTCGCCGTGCGCAGCCGGCGCCGCGCTCGTGCGTATCGGCGCCATATTCGTGGTGCTGACTTTTGTTTTCGGCGAACTGGTGACGCCGTTCGCCGAGCGCGCCGCGCAGCAGTTGCGCCTCTCCGCCATGAGCGCGGTGGTGGCGCAGGAATTCCGTTCCGGGCTTTGGGTAAAGGACGAAACTCGCTTCGTCAATGTGCGCGAAGTCATGCCGGACAGCTCGCTCAAGGGCGTGAAAATATACGAGTTCGATGGCGATTACCGCCTGCGCTCGATCAGCTATGCCGAGCGCGGCGAGTTCAAGGGGGCCAATGTCTGGCGCTTGAGCGGCGTGGCCGAGACCCGCTTCAACAACGGCGGCACCAGCGTGTCCAGGCTGGCCCAGACCGAATGGCACTCGGTGCTGACGCCCGACCTGCTGTCGGTGCTCCTGGTGCAGCCGGAGAAGATGTCGGCGATCAACCTGTACCAGTTTACCCGCCACCTGTCGGAGAACCGCCAGCAGACCGAGCGCTACGAAATCGCGATGTGGAAGAAACTGCTCTATCCCTTCGCCGCGCTGGTGATGATGGCGCTGGCGCTGCCCTTCGCCTACGTGCATGTGCGTGCGGGCGGGGTGGGGGTGAAGATTTTTTCCGGCATCATGCTGGGAGTGCTGTTCCACCTGCTCAATGGATTGTCCTCCTCCGTCGGCATCATCCAGAACTGGGCGCCGTTCTACTCCGCCGCGTTGCCGAGCGTGCTGTTCCTGTTCGCCGCGATGGTGATGATGTGGTGGGTGGAGCGGCGTTAACTACATCCACCGGCACCCAGACACTTCATCTACGCACCGATGGCTGAATTCGCTAATCCGAGCGGGTAATCCTCGAGGGTGAGCTATGCTGCGACAAGGTCCAAATTCACGTCGTAGCCTAGTTTCAGCGCCTTGATGTTGACTTCCGCGCGCCCGGGTGCCCGCGCGAGAACGGCTTTGGTGATCTCCTCGAGGGTCAATAAGCCGGTCAAGCGCGAAAACACCCCGAGCGCCACGATATTCGCGCATTTGCGGAAGCCAACCTGGTCGGCGAGCTTGGTCATGGGCGCCCAGTGAATCGCAACACCTTTCCGGAACGACGAAACGTCCGTCACCATGATGTCGTCGACAATCACGCAAGTCCCAGGGCGCATGGCTGCGGCATGCTGCTTGACGGCATCCTGCGCCATCGCGACCAATACATCCGGATGCAGTACCCACGGAACAATGATCTTTTGGTCGCTGAATGCGACGTCGCCTTGGGCAGACCCTCCGGAAATGCTGGCGGCGTATTCCTGCGTCTGCACAACTTGATAATCTTTCACGATACCCAGGGCTTCGGCGAGAACAACGCTGCACGACACCGTGCCCTGGCTTCCGACCCCGGCAAAGCGGATTTCCGTTCTCATGATTGAACCTTCCCAGGCATCTTGGCCATGGCCTTGGCACGCAGTTTTGCGTACTCCTCGGTGAATTCCGGCTTGCGTTCCTTATGCAGCACACCGAGAACGAACTTGACGTTTTTCTCGTCCTCGCTGTAGACAGGGATATCGAAGTGTTCGTCTTCGGGAATTCTCGAAGGATTGAGAACCGAGTTGTCCGTGTAGAAGCGCATCATGTCCATGGCTTCAGGCATGCCGTTGCGCCGACCCCACAACACGTGGCAGTGCTGCAACACCTCGACGAACGCGAAACCCTTCCATTCGATCGCGTCGGCAATCATTTTCGTCAGATGCGCGGGGTGTGCGACCGTGCTGCGCGCGACGAAGCCGGCGCCTGCGCCGATGGCCAGCTTGCAGGCGTCGAAGGCGGGCTCGGGCATGCCCAGACTTGAGGTGTCGGTCTTGCTGCCCAAGGGCGTAGTCGGGGCGAATTGCCCGCCGGTGTCGCCGAAGTTGTAGTTGTTGAAGCAGATTACCGTGATGTCGATGTTGCGTCTTGCGGCATGGATGAAGTGATTGCCTCCGATCGCCAGCAGGTCGCCGTCGCCTTGCAGGGTCAATACCGTCAGTTCCGGGCGGGCCAGCTTCAACCCCGTTGCATAGGCGCAGCCTCGCCCGTGGGATCCGTGAATATGGCTCGACTGAAAATAATGGCCCATCACCGAATAGCAGCCGCTGCCGCCGGCGGTGGCAACCTTGGTGATGTCGACACCGACGCGATGGAAGGCACGCATGATGGCGCTTTGCGCCATGCCGAGGCCGCAGCCCGGGCAGTAGCGGAAGGCCTTGTCCGGGACGGTTGCGTACAGTTCGACCAGTTCATCGAGGGGCCGTTGCAGGTCGGGCTTTTTCTTCGGGGCGCGGGTCGCAGGCATCTCGTTGTGCAAGTTCATGACAGAACCTCCGTTGTCTTGTCCAGGATTTCGACTGGCTTGATGGTGATGCTATCGACGCGATTCACGCCCACGATCTTGATGCCCGTGTTGGCCAGTGCGTTGCCTACGAGCAGGCGCGCTTGACCCAGATTCATCTCCGGCACCACAACCGCTCGGGCCTTCGCGCAACAGGCGCGCACGACTTCATCCGGGAAGGGCCATATGCTTATCAATCGCAACACGCCTGCCTTGATCCCTCGGGCCCGCGCCTCGTGCATGGCGCCTATGGCCGACAAGGCCTGGGTGCCAAAGGCGATGTACACGATTTCTGCATCGTCGGTCATGAGCTGCTCGAACAGGGTGATTTCGTTTTTTCGATCGAGTAGCTTCTGGTGCAGTCGACGGATGGTGAAGTCCTGATCATCCACGGCAAGTCCCAGAATACTGATGTCCCCCCCGCCCCGGCGGGAGATGCCGACGGAGGACACGATGCTCTTGTAGCCTGAACCAAAATCAGCGATGGGAGGCACCTCCGAGAGCTCGTTTGCGGCGTAGTTGCCGAGGAATTCCCGCGGCGGCACACTCGGCCTGGGTCGGTTGACGACTTCGATTTCATCGTAGTCGTCGGGCAAATCTACGACTGCCCTTTGCAGGCCAAGTATTCCCTCGCCGAGCACGATGACCACCGTGCGCAGCATCTCCGATAGATTGACCGCCTTTAGCGTAAGCCAGAACGCTTCTTCAACCGTCGAAGGCGCTAGAACGACGGCGGGAACCTCTCCGTTCGCTCCATAGCGCGACTGCATGACTTCCATCTGACCCGAGCGGGTAGCATTACCGATCCCCGGACCGGCGCGCTGGACATTGACCACCACCAGCGGGATCTCGGCGGCGATCGCCTGGCCCAGCTCGTTCTGCATCAAGGCCATGCCCGGTCCTGCGCTGGCCGTAGCCGATTTTACTCCGGTGGCCGAGGCCCCCATGATTGCGGCCATGCTGCCCAGCTCGTCCTCCATCTGTACGTATGTGCCGCCTACCTCCGGCATGCGGCGCGACATGGCTTCGGCAATTTCGGTTGCCGGCGTGATGGGGTAGCCGGCATAGAAGCGAACCCCGCCCGCGATCAGGCCTTCGCAGAAGGCGTCGTTTCCCAGCAACAGTCTCTTTGTCATGATACTGCCTCGCTGCGTTCCGGCGCCGCCGCCTCGCTGCGCTCAGGTACCGTAGGTCTCACCACAATCGCCCAGTCCGGGCACAGCCATTCACACAGCCTGCATCCGGTGCAAGCTTCAAGGTCCGTGACGATGGCCTTGTTCAAGGGCGGTTTCCAGCCGAGCACTTTGGGTTCGCAGATCTCCCAGCAGACGGCACAGGAACGGCACCGGCTTTCGCTTATCTCGACGGTGAAGCTGCGTCCTGCCTTTGACATTGCCTTCTCCCCAATCTAAAGAGGTGTTGCTGCCAGATCATGCGAGACGCTTCTCGCACAGTTGTCACGCTGCCGTCACGCTGCCGTCACGCTGCCGTGTCTTCTGTCTTCTGATGTGTATTACACAGACAGGAAATAATAAGCTTGCATTAGATTATCACTGCTAAAACCGTGGTGTCAAGCTAGTGTGTGATAATCATTATCATCTTGTTTATATTAGATAACATCATACATTTAGTTACTATTGACAACTCTCATGTCGAAACTTATTCTAATAGCGGCATCTTAATGTGCAGAGGAAGGGATGGCGCTTCGGGGGAGGGATGACGATGTGCTTCGGCCGATGTCCATGGCGTTGTGACTGCTAGCTGAGCGGGCTATCGGATGGCCTTCCCGGGCGCAGGGTTTCGAGGACAAAAGAATCCGATCGGTTGTCTTAACGAATACACAAAGGAGGCGAAATGAAAAGGCTATGGTTTGTATTTCTTGGGTTGATGGTCATCGCGCCGTTTGCACTGGGTCAGGCGAAGGACTTTCCGAATCGCCCCATCAGAATGATTGTCATGACGACACCGGGAAGTACCGCGGACTCGACGGCGCGGCTCTTCTGTGAGCAACTGGCGGGACTACTCGGCCAGCCATGCATCGTCGATAATCGACCGGGCGCCGATGGCGTGATCGGCGTTATGGCGGTTAAGAATGCCCCTGCGGACGGTTATACGATACTACTGGGCAGCAACTCCCCGTTGTCGGCGAATCCGATCGTGAAGAAGGGTCTTCCCTACGACCCCATCAAAGACCTGAAGCCGGTACATGGAATCTTCCAGGTCATGAACGTCTTCATTGTCCCGGGCGACTCGAAGCTGAATACCTTGGCGGATCTTGTCGAAACCGCCAAGAAGGACAAGCAACCGCTGAACGTAGGCACCAGTTTCGCAGGCTATCGCCTCGACGTGGAGTGGTTCTCCGGCCTTGCGGGTGTCAAGTTCAATTACATTCCCTACAAGGGCACGGCCCAAGTACTCACCGATGTAATGGGGCATCAACTCGACTTTGGCTTTGTTGATCGGTCCGTTGCCGGACCACTGCTGAAGTCCGGCAAAATCAAGGCGCTGGCGGTAGGGGGGAAAAATCGGTTCCCAGATCCCCCTGACGTCCCGACAGTGCGGGAGAGCGGCTATCCGGATTTCCTGTCGTACGCATGGACTGGCTTTTTCGTCGGTTCCGATACGCCCGACGATGTGCTAGCCAAGCTGGCCGATGCCGTGCAAAAGGTAATGGTCACTCACGCGACGAAGGAATTCGTGAAGAGGTTGGGCGCAGAACCGATGCCGCTCGGACCTGTGGACATGCGGAAATTTCATCTGGATGAGCTTGGGCGATACCGGCGCGTGGCCGATGCGGCAGGCATCAAACCCGAATAAGCGTCACGCGCGCTTGAGGCCGGCAATATTGCGCCAAGGTTTGCTTGCTCGCGACGGGTGATGACGGCCGCAAACCCCACCCTCCCACATCAGCTAGCCGTGTCATGAAAGGGGCTCTGCAGGCTCTTGTCTCGCCCAAGTCCATAGTGATTGTTGGCGCCTCCGCCGACATCAACAAGCTCAACGGGCGGCCGCTGCATTATCTGCTAAGGGACGGTTACCAAGGTCGCCTGTACTTGATAAACCCGAAGTACCGGGACATTGCCGGGATTCCATGTTACCCGGACCTGGATTCCTTGCCGGAGATACCGGAGCTCGGCGTCGTCGCCGTCGCGGCGGAGCGCGCCATTGGCGTGATCGCCGCGTTAGGGAAGATGGGCGTGAAAGTCGCTATCGTATTCGGCTCGGGTTTTGCCGAGATGGGGCCGGAGGGACGAAAGCTGGAGCGGGAACTGGTTGCGACGGCACGCTCCCACAATATTCGCATCTGCGGCCCGAACAATCTCGGCCTGATCAACGCGTTCGAGCGCATGCCCCTGACCTTCAGCCAGTATGCCGACCAACCCGTGGTGCCTGGTCCGGTCGCTTTCGTGAGTCAGTCCGGCGCTTTCGGCACAGCGGTGGCAACGCGCGCGCGCGCACTTGGCATCGGCCTCGGGTATTTCGTTAGCACCGGCAATGAGGCCGATATCACTGCTGTCGAAGTGCTCGAGGAGATTCTCGATGATCCGCGCGTGACCGTGGCAGCCGCCTATTTGGAAGGATTGCGAGATGGAGCAAAACTCATAGCCGTCGCCGACAAAGCCTTGTCCCTGGAAAAACCGCTGATCGTGATCAAGGTCGGGCGTTTTGCTGCCGGCAAGCGCGCCGCGATTTCCCACACCGGGTCGCTTGCGGGCGAGGACGCGGTATTTGACGGAGTGATTCGTCAGCACGGCGCGATTCGTGCCTACGACGAGGTTCACGCGCTTGATCTCACTGCTGCCTTTGCCACGTGCCCGGTACCGCCAGCGGGCGGCATCGGGCTGATCACGATATCCGGCGGGGCCGGTGTATTGATGTCCGATCGCGCCGAGGAATTGCACCTCGAAGTGCCGCTGCTGGCACCCCACACCCAGGCCAGTTTGAAGTCGATCCTGCCTGTTTTTGCCGCTACCGCGAATCCCGTGGACGTGACCGCTCAAGGCGCCGTGGACATTGGCGTCTTCGGTCCAACTCTTAATCTTGTTCTGGCGGATCCGAATATCGGGATCTGCGTGGTATGGCTCCAGCATATGCACAGAATGGCGAACGAGATGGTCAGTTTGTTTATCGAGACCAAGCGGTGCGTCGCCAAGCCGTTCATCGTCTGCTGGCTGTATGCCCCCGCCGCGGCGATGACGAAGATGCGGGAGGCAGGCGTCTGTGTTGTCGAGGGGACACGACGCAGCATCGATGCTGCAGCCGGACTGATCGAGTACGGTGAAGCTCGCCGACGCTCTATCGCGGGGAGCACGACCGAATTAAAGCGGGGGCAGCAGCCCACCGCTGCCCAAGCCGGCAAGAAACCCGAGGTCGTGCCGTCAATCGAGGCGCGAGCGCTATTGTCGAGTTACGGGTTCGGCATGGTGGCGTCTCGTCTCGCCATAGACCCGAAACAGGCAGCGGTATTCGCCGAAGAGCTGGGCTATCCAGTCGCGCTCAAGATCGAATCACCGGACCTGCCCCACAAGACAGAGGCCGGAGGAGTGAGACTTGACCTCGCGACCAAGCAAGAAGTGGCCGCAGCCGCAGCCGAAGTCCTCGCTGCAGCAAGGATGCGCGCGCCGAATGCGTTGATCGCCGGTGTCCTGGTACAGAAAATGGCGGCACCCGCCACGGAGTTGGTTCTGGGGCTGCGGCGCGATCCTTCCTTCGGGCCGATCGTGATGCTTGGTTTGGGGGGCATCTTCATCGAAGTGTTGAAGGATGTTGTCTTTGCATCGACGCCCGTCACCGAGGCGGACGCAGCTTTCATGCTGCAACGGCTGCGGGGCCGGGCCATACTCGACGGCGTGCGCGGCCGTTTCGCCGTCGATCGAGCGTTGCTTGTGAAGGCCATCTGCGTGCTCTCGCAGTTCGCCCTGGCCCATCCCGAAATTGCGGAATTGGACCTCAACCCGGTGTTTGCCGGAGCGAACGGCACTGTCGCCGTAGACTGGCTCATGATCCGGGATTCTTCCCGATGAAAGCGGAAAGGAAGGAAGGCGCGGCTGCCCAACCCGGCAGCCGCAGCGCATCCGTTCGCAGCCGTCTGATCGATGTCGCCGAGCGTTTGTTTGCCGAACACGGCGTTGATACGGTGTCCCTCAATCAAATAGCGAGAGCGGCGAACCAACGCAATTCGATGGTCATCCAGTATCACTTCGGTTCGAAGACGGCGTTGCTCCAGGCTATCGCGGAACGCAGGATGCAGGCGGTCAACGAGCGGCGGCTCCAATTGCTTGGTCGTGTCGATGGCTCCAGCCGGCTAACCGACCTAAGAAGACTGGCCGAGGCAATGGTTCTTCCTTTCGCCGAGCACTTGTCCCATGAAGGAGGCAGTTACTTCGTCCGTCTTAGCGCGCAACTTTATTCCGACCCGCGTCTGGAGTTCTTCCAGCTCATCAAGGGAAGACACGACAGTGGCATGCGCGAAGCAGGCCGGGTATCGCGAGAGATCCTGTCGGAGTTGCCCCGTGACGCCGTGAAGCACCGTCTGGCCCTGATAACAAGTCTGATTTTTTCCGCTTTCGCGGACCGGGAGAAACTGCGCGCTGCCGGCAAGCATGTGGGCGTCGCGCGGCTTCACACCGCACACTTCGTGAATGACTTGATCACGATGATCGTGGGTGCCCTGAATGCTCCGTATGGGGAGCGGACGCTGACGGATAACGACGTCTCCAGCGTCGCCGTCAACGAGGCGGGCATGCCTGTGACAGGGGTGGATACCCTCGGTATCTCCGAAGGATCCGATGCATAGCTTCGGATAAGCCGACCGAGCGTGGCAGAGAATCAGGCGACGGGTTTTGATGGACCATCCTCGACATCTATCAGAGAGCACCATGCAAGACATGACGATACACCCGTGCACCCTTGACGCAGGCTGCGAGGCGCTGCGCCTTGAAGTTCGCGCATGGCTGGACGGCATCCTGGCCGGCACACCTCCGGAAAAGCGCGCTGAGAGTTACCTGAGGGAGGACCCGGCCTTCAGCAGCGCGCTCGGGGAGCGTGGCTGGATCGGCATGACCTGGCCCAAACAATATGGCGGCGGGGAGCGCTCGATGATCGAGCGCTATGTGGTGCTGGAAGAACTCCTCGTGGCCGGTGCTCCCTGTGGCGCGCATTGGGTCGCTGACAGGCAAAGCGGACCGCTGCTATTGCGCTACGGGAAGGAAAATATCAAGCAGGCCATGCTGCCGAGGATCGCGCGCGGCGAATTGTATTTTTGCATCGGCATGAGCGAGCCGAATTCGGGTTCGGACCTTGCCTCGATCCGCAGTCGCGCCACAAAGACCAAGGATCAGAACGGTGATGGCTGGCTACTCAACGGCAGCAAGATCTGGACATCGGGTGCCCACTTGGCGCACTACATGATAGGTCTGTTTCGCACCGCACCAGCCGGCAGCAACAGGCACGCAGATCTATCGCAGTTTCTCATAGACATGGCCGCTCCCGGCATCTCGGTGCGACCGATCAAGGACATCATGGGCGCAGACCATTTCAATGAAGTGTTCTTCGACAATGTGCGAATTACAGCCGACCATCTTCTCGGCAATGAGGGCGACGGCTGGAACCAGGTCATGACCGAGTTGGCGTTCGAGCGCAGCGGCCCGGAACGTTATTTAAGCTGCGTTCGGTTGCTCATGCTGATGATCGATTCGGCCGACCGCGACAACGAGCGCCATGCCGTGGCGATTGGCAAGCTGGTGGCCGAAATGGCGACGCTGCGTCAACTGTCTCTCGGGGTCGCCGGCATGCTGTCGCGCGGCGAGAATCCCGCACTGTCCGCGGCAATCGTCAAGGACCAGGGCACCCTGGTTGAGCAGAAGCTTCCCGAGATCGCACACGATCTGTTCGGCATCGACCTCGGCAGTCGCGGTGACCCGCTTGCGGCAGTCATGGGCTACTTGGTGCAGGCCGCGCCCGCATTTTCGATCCGCGGCGGAACACGCGAGATCGTGCGTGGAATCATTGCAAAAGGTCTAGGACTGAGATGAGCACTGTAAACGACATGATTAAGGAAAGCGTGAACCGCATGTTCTCGCAGCAGGTCGGCAAGGAGGTTTTGGACCAGGTTGAAGCTGGGGTGTGGCCGGGTGAGTTATGGCAATTGGTCGAGGAAAGTGGGTTTTCCCAGATGCTATCGACCGGGTCTGGTGATGTCGAGGATGGATGGCAGAACGCCTATCCGGTATTCCACGCCAGCGGCTTTTATCGCCTGCCGTTGCCGCTCGCCGAGACCATCATTGCCAATGCGCTCCTCGGCCTGGCCGGGCTTGCTCCCCAGGACGGGCCGATGACGCTCGCCCAGCAGGATAGCCGTCTGACACTGCGTGTGGAAGGCGACTGCCTAGTTCTGAACGGGGCCGTCGCCTCGGTTCCCTGGGCTCGGTTTGTCAAACGCATGGTCATCGTCGGCAGAGTAGGAACGCAGCGAGTATTAGGCTTAGTCGAAACCGCAGCGCGGGGTCTGCGGATCTTGCCCGCCGAAAACATTGCCGGCGAGCCGCGCGACCGGGTCAGTTTTCACAATACTCGCTGCAGTGAGTACGCAGGCTGGGGCGAAGATCTTCCCGATGCCCCCGTGACCTTGTTCTGTGCCCTCGCGCGCGCGGCCATGATGGTCGGTGCGGTCCAATCGGTTCTGCAGCAGTCGGTCGAGTACGCCAATGATCGAGTGCAGTTTGGCAAGCCGATTGGGACATACCAGGCAATCCAACAAGCGCTGGCGATCGTCGCGGGAGAAGTCGCCTGTGCGCGGACGGCGACTTTGGCCGCATGCCAAGCAGCCACTCTCATACCGTCGGTATTCGATGTCGCCGTGGCGAAAATTCGTGCAGGACAGGCCGCCGGTGTTGCAGCCAATATCGCCCACCAGGTTCACGGCGCGTTTGGCTTTACCCACGAGCACACACTGCACTACGCTACGCGTCGTCTATGGTCGTGGCGCGCCGAGTACGGCGCCGAGTCAATCTGGGCTGCGGACCTCGGCCGTCAAGCGATCGAGCACGGCGGAGATAAATTCTGGTCAGCATTGGTCACTCGCCAGCCGTAGCGTTTGGCGATCAAGTGGTACTTGCGCATGGCCGGCTGCAATGGCTGGAGGCGCGCTATCACCGGACTCGCGTTGATGTGGCTGCGCAAACGCAGCTCAATAACCGGGATCCCGGCGGCAACTACGGCGCATTGCCGGATCGGCGCCTGTTGCAGACATTGCTAAGGTACTTCTGTGCGCGCGTGCGTTCGCTTTCCGCGTTCATCACTCCGCTGTTACGACGCGGGTGCCCGCCAGCCGGTCGTGCAGGAACCGGCGTTGGCGGTCGAACGGCGCGTACAGAATGCCGATGCCGCCCAGTAGCAGACAGGGCCACGCACAGACGTAGCGCAGCATTGCCTGGCGCAGCGTGATCCTGGCACCGTCCGCACTGACCAGGCGCAGTTTCCAGGTTTTCATTGCCAGAGTCTGCCCGCCACGGCGCCAGGACGCGACGAAATACAGGCCGATCACGAAGAAAAGATAAACCTGGAATGCATGCCGCGTCCATTCGCTCGGGCTCGCGCCGGACGCGCCGAGGAACAGCAGGGCGGCGAAAAACGCGACGCCAACGAGGAGCAGCGACTCATATACCATGCAGATGAGCCGGCGTTTGATGCTGGGAATGGAGTAACCGGCGTGCGCGCCAGCGCCGGCGTGGCCACGCACGTCAGCGCGTCGGGCTGGCTGGCGCCAAGAGTGGTGCTGTTTTATCCCCGCTCGGGGCAGCCGGCGAGGACGGGGCGCTTGGGACGGCCGTCGAGGGTGGGGCGGTTGCGGCAGCCGGCGAGGGCGGGGCGCTGTTCGGGGGAGCCTGCTTCCGCTGCTGGTGTTCCTGCCAATTCCGCTTTACCGCCTCGCGTTTTTCCGGAGGTTGCTTAGCCAGTTTTTTATAGTTTTCGCGCGCCATGGCGCGTTGTTCCGGGGTCAGCTTGGCCCAGTCGTTCATCTGCGTCTGCAGGCGCTGTTGCGCCTCCGGTTTCATCTTGGGATAGCGCTTGGCCGTCAGCAGCCACTTCTTGCGCCGGCGTTCATCAAGATTGTTCCAATCGCTCGCCAGCGGGGCCAGAATCTGCTGCTGCTCCGGCGTGAGCTGCGACCAATCCGGCTGTTTCTTGTCAGCCGCTGCGGCGAAGGCGGAGAGTGCGATACACAGCCAGAGCGTCAGTGCTGCGAGCGCTTTAGCCATGTATCGAAGCTCTTGTCGAGATAGGCGTTGATCGGCAGGTCGCTGGTTAGGAGCGCGGCGTCGATTTCCTCGATCTCCTCCACCGTGGGGGATCGCTGCCAGTATTGAATACCGACAAGCGCAAGGATCAGAGCGGCGCCGGCCAGGGCAATGCCCGCCGAGGCCGGGTTGCCCGACAGGCGCCCGACAACGCCATCGGCCCAAGCCAGCGCGAACGCAGGTTCGGTCAGGCGCTGGCGCGCCAAGGCCTGCTCCCGAGCGGCTTTAAGCCGATTCAGCGCGGCCGGTCCGAGATCGAGTGCCTGGTCGAGTTGTTGCTTGATTTGGTAGCCGAATTTGCTCTCGTTCATCATAATGTAACCCCCTTGCGCTTGAGTGCGCTGGCCAAGGTATGCGCGGCGCGCGAGCAATGGGTTTTCACGCTGCCCTCCGAACACCCCATGGCCTGTGCGGTCTCGGCAACGTCCAATTCTTCCCAG
>SCTX01000037.1 GCA_004298385.1 Betaproteobacteria bacterium
CGCCGCTTGTTCGAGGAAGAAGCGGCGCAGGGCGTCGGCTGTCGCCGCAACGTCGTTTTCGGCCGCAATCGACAGCAGATCCTTGCCGGTCAACTCGGCTTGCGCGGCGTAGCCGAGAATCTGGACAAAGCGCGGATTGCAATAGGCAAGCCCTTGGTCCTGGATGACAAATATCCCGGTGAACCACTGCTCCACCAGACTGCGGAACCGGGTTTCGGCTTCGATCAGCTCGCGCTCGGCCTGCTTGCGCCCGGTGATGTCGCGCAAGGTGGCGACGGTCCTCAATTCGCCATCGGCGCCGCGCACGACCGTCGCGGAGACCGAGCATGGAACGAGCGATCCGTCGCGGTTCCTGAACATCGAGTCCACGTCGATGGCCCGGCCGCGTTGTTTGATGGCTTCCAGGATGGCATCTCTGTATTGGGAATCGGCATACAGCGCGTTCACCGATGTGCCGATAAGATCTTCCCTCTTGTATTGCCCTTTCGACAGCGTCGCGACCTGGGGGCTCATCTCCAATATCGTTCCATCCAGACCCGCCTCGACATAGACGTCCTGCAGGTTGTCGTAGAAACGCCGGTATTTCTCCTCGCTCTCGCGCTGCTTGCGGTTCGCCGCCTCCAGTTGCGCCATCTTGTCCTCGAGCTTGCGTGCAAGCGCCGACTCGTGCAGAACGTGGGAAGCGGCGTCGTCCAGCGGCGCGGCCGGACCGGGCGCGGCGCGGCCGGCCCATTGCCGCAGCATCGCGCGCAGCTCCCGCAGAAACACTTGCGCCTCCACCGGTTTGATGAGATAGCGCACCGCACCCAGCGCCATGGCGAATTGCTCGTCATCCGGGCGGACATAGGTGGCGGAGTAGAAAATGAACGGAATTGACCTGAGCGCCGAATCCTGCATCCAGGCGCGGCACAAGGCGAAGCCGTCCATCTTCGGCATCAGCACGTCGGAAACGACGGCATCGGGCCGGTCGCGCCGCGCGGCGGCCAGCGCCTCCAGCCCGTCGCCTGCAGCGGTCACGCGGTAGCCGTTCGCCTCCAGCAGCATCTTGAGCAGATTACGGTTCTCCTCGTGGTCCTCGACGATCAGCACGTGATCCATGAAACGCGTTCCCGCCAAATATTATGCGATACGTACGGCACCGAGCCGCGAAGCCGCCGTTTCCCGGTGCCCGTGCGCGGCGCGCTCGGATGAAACAAGCTGCCTGAAAAGCCGGCAGATCCGGCACCCATAGTCTACGCTCTGCGCGACGCACTCGCAAAATCGCCTCGGCGGGCGTGAGCGGGCCCGTCCCCTGCGCTCGAGCGCTCGGGGACGGCTCGCGTCGTTCTCAGGAAAGGAATTGCTTCGCGCGTGCGCTCGAGGCATGGCATACTGGTGCTATCGGCAAGGCGCAACGGAGGAGCCATCCATGTCCGACCCCACGACAGAATTCCGCACGCTGATCGAGCGCATGACCCAGGCGATCTGCCGTGGCGATGGCGCCGCCACGGCTGCCTGTTTTGTCCCCGACGGGATCTATCACGACGGCTTCTACGGCGAGTTCCGCGGCCGCGACGCCATTCGCGACATGGTGGAACGGCATTTCCACGCCAATGCGAGCGACTTCACCTGGAAGCTGTCCGATGCCTTGAGCGACGGCAGCCTGGCTTACGCGCGCTACGATTTTTCGTATGTATCCGGAGTCCCCGGCAGCGCGAGCGCGCGCGTGTTCTTCGCCGGCATCTCCCAGGTGCGGCTGCGGGACGGTCTGATCGCCCGCTATGGTGAAATGTTCGATCGCGGCACTGCATTGGTGCAAATGGATTTCGAGCCCGCGCGGATTGTGAAATCGCTCAAACGCTGGGCGCAGGAGCAAAAGCCGGCACAAAAATAAATCCCCGCGGATGCGGCACAATCTGTATAATCCGCTCCGCATCGTTCAATCCCAGTCTGTCCGCTGCTCTCGCGGTTCTCTTTCAGTTCCCCGAATCAACCAATAGCAACATCTGCCTGGACTGGCATCGCGTAACCAATCGCGACAGGCCGATACCAGGAGCAATACATGTCTTTTTCCGCACTCGGCCTGCGCGCCGAGCTTTTGCTTGCCGTCGGCGAGCAAGGCTATACCGAACCCACCCCGATCCAGGCGCAGGCGATTCCCGCCGTGATCAAAGGCCGTGACCTCATGGGCGGCGCCCAGACCGGCACCGGCAAGACCGCAGGCTTCACCCTTCCTATCCTGCAAAGACTCGCCGAGCAACCCGGCGGAACGCACGGCCGCATGCCGGTGCGCGCGCTGATCCTGGTGCCCACGCGCGAGCTTGCGGCGCAGGTGCAGGCGAGCGTCTACACCTACGGCAAGCATCTGCCCAAGATCCGGTCGCTGTCGGTTTATGGCGGCGTCGGTTTTCACCCGCAGGTGCAGGCTCTGAAGCGGGGCATCGACATCCTGGTGGCGACGCCCGGCCGCTTGCTCGACCACCTGTCGCAGCGCACCGTCGATTTGTCCAAGGTGCAGGTGCTGGTGCTCGACGAGGCCGACCGCATGCTCGACATGGGCTTCATTCCCGACATCCGCAAGATCCTCGCGTACTTGCCGAAGCAGCGGCAGAACCTGCTGTTCTCGGCCACCTTCTCCGACGAGATCAAGAAACTCGCCGACGGTTTCATGCACGACCCACTCCTGGTCGAAGTCGCGCGCCGCAACGCCACCGCCGAGCTGATCGCGCAACGCGTGCACCCGGTGGATCGCGAGAAGAAGAAAGACCTGCTCGCGCACCTGATCGCGAGCGGCGACTGGAAGCAGGTGCTGGTGTTCACGCGCACCAAGCACGGCGCCAACAATCTCGCCGAAAAACTGGTCAAGTCCGGCATTCGCGCCGACGCCATCCACGGCAACAAAAGCCAGCCGGCGCGCACGCGCGCGCTCGCCGAGTTCAAGGCCGGCAAGATCCGCGTGCTGGTCGCGACCGACATCGCCGCGCGCGGCCTCGACATCGACGAACTGCCGCACGTGGTCAATTTCGAACTGCCCCACGTGGCCAACGATTACGTGCACCGCATCGGCCGCACCGGCCGCGCCGGATCGAGCGGCGAAGCCGTTTCGCTGGTATGCGTGGACGAACTCGGCCTGCTGCGCGACATCGAGCGGCTGACCAAGCGCGAGATCAGAAAGGAAATCGTGCCCGGATTCGAGCCCGACCCGCGCATCCGCGCCGAGCCGATCGTTCAGGGCAAGCGCGGCGGGCAGCAGCAGCGCCGTCCGTCCAATGCGCCGCACAAGGCCGGCAACCGCGGCCAGCATGCGCCGCGCCAGCCTGCCAGCCGCGCGGGCGGCAGAAACAGCCGCGACTCGGGCAGGCGCTCGTTCGCGTACTAGGTAGCTCGCAGGCCGGCGATCTCTCGCCGGCCGGCATGCATCCAGCAACATGGGCAATCCGCCCCCGCCTTTCCGTCAGGCCCCCGGCGCAATTTGCTCGCGCTGGGGGCGGACGACTTCCCGCGCACCGGGTCGAAGCCCTGGTCCACCGGCCGCCCCCCCCCGACAACCTCGTTGAGCGTGCGGCTAGAACACGGGTATCATTCGCCCCAAACCACCCAGCATCAGGAGAGCTTCCCCATGAAAACAGTGCTTTGCAAGGAATTCGGTTTGCCCGACACGCTCGTGATCGAGGACGTGCCATCGCTCGCGCCCGCAGCGGGCCAAGTCGTAGTGAGCATGAGGGCCGCCGGAGTCAATTTTCCCGATGCGCTGATCATCCAGGGCAAGTACCAACTGAAGCCGCCGCTGCCCTTCGCGCCCGGCACCGAACTGGCCGGCGTGGTGAAAGCGGTCGGCGAAGGGGTGAAGCAGCCTAAACCCGGCGATGCCGTGATCGCCTATGCCGGTTATGGCGGATTCGCCGAAGAGGTTCTGGTGGATGCGCGCGCCTGCGTTCCGCTGCCGCCCGGCGTGGACTTCAAGGTGGGTGCTTCCTTCATGATGACCTACGGTACGTCCTACCACGCGCTCAAGGACCGCGCCCAATTGAAGGCGGGCGAGACCCTGCTAGTGCTCGGCGCCGCGGGCGGCGTCGGCAGCGCCGCGGTCGAGCTGGGCAAGCTCATGGGCGCGCGCGTGATCGCGGCAGCCTCCAGCGACGATAAGCTCGCTGCGTGCAGGCAGTTGGGCGCCGACGCCACCATCAACTATGCAAGCGAAGACCTGCGCGTAGCGGTGAAGCGCATCACCGAGGCCAAGGGCGTGGATGTGATCTGTGATCCGGTAGGCGACAAGTTCGCCGAGCCGGCGATGCGTGACATGGCCTGGGGCGGGCGCTATCTGGTGATCGGTTTTGCCGGCGGCGAAATTCCGAAAATTCCGCTCAACCTGCCGCTGCTGAAAGGCTTCTCTATCGTCGGCGTGTCCTGGGGCAATTTCGCGCGCAAGGAACCGCAGAAAAACGAGGCCAACGTGCGCGAGTTGCTGGGCTGGATCGCCGGCGGCAAGCTGAAGCCCCTAGTCAGCGCCGCCTACCCGTTAGCTCAGGCGGCCCGTGGGTTGAAGGACGTGATGGAGCGCAAAGTCAAGGGCAAGGTGGTGCTGGTCGCGGGTTAGAGAGTCAGCATTCCGGCTGGTTCTCCGGCGGTCGCGGTTCGAGCACATAGCCCAGACGCCGGGGTGCATCGTCCGAGCTGATCAAAGTCAGCGGCACGCTGGCGGCGCCGGTGTTGAAATACACCCCCGCCGCGTCGTCCCCCTCTTCGATCAAGGCGAGCAGCCGTTCCTCGTCGAGCACATGGCCGTCCGCGTAGGAGAGCGCTTCCAGTCCGCGCGGCAGGTCGCGATCGAGCAGCAGTCCGGGTCCATGCTCGGTGACGAGCAGCAGATTGCCCGCCTCGTCCATCCAGACTGCCTGCAGGGTCGCACAGGGCGCGCCCGTATGCGTTTCGAACGACAGCGGATGCGCGCGCGCGATGCGGTAGACGAGCGGGGTATAGGCTAGCGTGACATAGACCCGCTGCGGCCCGTTCTGGAAATACCAGTGTCCCCGCTCGTCGTGGGCATAATTGCGGCCGATGAATTCGATCAGCTTCGGCTTGGTGACGGGCTCGAACCGAGCGGCGGCGCCGGCGGAGCCGCCGGGCGACGCGCTCTTGATCGACCACTGCCCGCGACGGTCCAGGGCCAGCCAGCCGTAGACCACGGGGACATTCGGCCATTTGGCCATGGCGCGGATGACGATATCGTCCATGAACTTGGATCCCGCTTAGCGAACCTTGGTGGGTGTCAGTATATGCTCAAATAAGGCCTCGCGGCCTGACGGCCTGGCGGCTCGCCCATTGCTTATAACTGTGACGCACGTCAATCCGGCCAGGAAGATATTGAGTAGCATGAGAAACGATTCCTTGAGGAGAAATCATGCAGATAGTCCAAAGGATGGTCGCCGGCGCGCTGACCCTGGCTTTGGCCGGCGCAGCGCTCGCGCAAGAGAGTTTGCCGCCGCTACGGACATTCGGCGGCGTTAGCTATGTCACGGGTGGCATCGGACTGGACGAATCCGCCGCCATCAAAGCGGCCGAAAAGGATTTCGCTCTTTCGCTCTTGTTCGCGCAGACCAAGCGCGGCGAATACCTGTCCGACGTCAAGGTAAGCATCAAGGATAGCGCCGGCAAAACCGTGCTCGAGGCAGTTTCCGAGGGGCCGATGCTGCTCGCCAAGCTAGCTGCGGGCGTCTACAAGATAAACGCCGATCACGAGGGGACAGTTCTGGTGAAAACGGTGCGGGTCGAACCCAAGGGCGTTACACGGGAGGCGTTCATCTGGCAACCGTCAGCCAAAGCGGGCATCGAATAGCGCTGTCGTTGATGCGCGCGGCGGTTGCGGGCTGTCCGCAGCCGTGCCGCCTCTCCCCCGGCATCTCACCCCCGAATCTTGCCCCTAGGCGATCTTCCGCCTATAGTACGGCGCTCCAAGCGCAACCGAGGACGCCGGGAATGGCACGCGAACAATTCACCTTCCGCCACACGCTGCGCGTGCGCTGGGCCGAAGTGGACAAGCAAGGCGTCGTTTTCAACGGCAATTATTTTCTTTATTTCGACGTTGCCGTCACCGAGTACTGGCGCGCCATCGGCATCAATTACCCCGACGGCATCGTGAACGCCTTCGGCACCGATCTGTATGCGGTGAAAGCCACGGCCGAGTACCATGGCTCGGCGCAGTACGACGATATCCTCGATATCCATGTCCGCGCCGCGAGGCTCGGTCGCTCCAGCATGCAGTTCCTGCTCGAAATCTGGCGCGGCGACGAGCACCTCGTCAGCGGCGAATTGATTTACGTCAACGCCGTTCCGGCAAGCAGGAAATCGGTCCCGCTGCCCGGACCCCTGCGTGAGAAGATCGTCGGCTACGAGCACGTCCAGCTCGAATCGGCTCCGGCCAAGTCGTAGCAGCGGCTATCGGCTAGAATAAGTTCCTTATCCCCCTTCCTCCGAAACGGAAACCATGATGCAAGTTCGCGACCGGCTTTATATCAACGGCCAATGGACCGCGCCCACGGGCAACAAGGCCGTCGATGTGATCAACGCTTCGACCGAAGAGGTAATGGGGCGTGTTCCAGAAGGCGGCGAAGCAGACGTCAATGCCGCGGTCGCAGCCGCGCGCGTGGCCTTCGACGGCTGGGCCGCGACGCCCGCGGCCGAACGCGCCGCATTCCTGCGGAAAATCCATGAAGGCCTGAAAGCGCGCATGGAGGAGATCGGCAAGCTGATCGCCGGCGAAGTGGGCATGCCGGTGAAGCTCGCCACCATGATCCAGGCGGGTTCGCCCACCGCGACCTTCGGCATGTACGCGAAAATGCTGGACAGCTTCGCCTTCGAGGAAAAGGCCGGCAATTCGCTCATCCTGCGCGAACCGGTCGGCGTGGTCGCGGCGATCACGCCCTGGAACTACCCGCTGCACCAGATCGCGGCCAAGGTCGCGCCGGCGCTCGCGGCCGGCTGCACGGTAGTACTCAAGCCTTCCGAAGTGGCGCCGCTCAACGCTTTCGTGCTGGCCGACATCGTCCACGCCGCCGGCCTGCCCGCGGGCGTGTTCAATCTGGTCACCGGCTACGGCCCCGTGGTAGGCGAAGCCATGGCCCGGCACCCGGATGTGGACATGGTGTCCTTCACCGGTTCCACTCGCGCCGGCAAGCGCGTGGCCGAACTTGCCTCGGCCACGGTGAAGCGCGTGGCCCTGGAACTCGGCGGAAAATCCGCATCGGTGGTGCTGGACGATGCCGATCTCGCCGCCGCGGTCAAGGGCACGGTCAACACGTGTTTCTTGAATTCCGGCCAGACCTGCTCGGCGCACACGCGCCTGTTGGTGCCCGAGAGCAAATACGACGAGGCGGCGAAAATCGCGGTCGAGGTGGCCAAGGGCTTCACCGTCGGCGACCCGTTCGGCGGCGCGGCCAAGCTCGGACCGCTGGTATCCGAACTGCAGCGCGAGCGCGTGCGCGGCTATATCAGGAAAGGCATCGAAGAGGGGGCGCAACTGCTCACCGGCGGCCCGGACGCGCCCGAGGGCCTGCCCAAGGGTTACTACGTCAAGCCCACCATATTCGGACGGGTCAAACCCGGCGCCACCATCGCCCAGGAAGAGATCTTCGGGCCGGTGCTGTCGATTATTACCTACAAGGACGAGGACGAAGCGGTGAGAATCGCCAACGGCACGCCCTATGGCCTGGGCGGAGGTGTGTGGTCGAAAGACGAAGAGCGCGCGAAAAAAGTGGCGAAGCGCATGCGTACCGGCCAGGTGGACATCAACGGCGGCCCGTTCAACCCGCAAGCGCCCTTCGGCGGCTTCAAACAATCGGGCAACGGCCGCGAACTGGGCCGCTTCGGGCTGGAGGAATTCCTCGAGTACAAATCCCTGCAACTGAAGCCCGAAGGCAAAGCCTGATGACGATCAAGTATTACTGGGAAGACTTCACGCCGGGCTGGGTGTTCGAAACAGCCACGCGCACGCTGTCGCAGGAGGACATCGTGCGCTTTGCCCGCGAATACGACCCGCAGATCTACCATACCGACGCCGAGGCCGCGAAGCGCTCGCCTTTCGGCGGACTGATCGCGAGCGGCTGGCAAACAGGCGCCGTCGGCATGCGCCTGATGTGCGATGGCTACCTACTCCAGAGCTCCTGTGTCGGTTCGCCCGGAATCGACGAGATGCGCTTTATCAAGCCGGTGCGCCCCGGCGACATGCTGCGCTTGAGGAGCAGCGTGATCGAATCCGCGCCGTCAAAGAAGCAGCCCAATCGCGGCACGGTGCTGTTTCGCTGGGAAGTCCTGAACCAGAACGACGAAGTTGTGCTGTCGATGCTCGGACGCCAGATGTACCTGCGCCGCGCGCCGGCGTAATTTCGGCGTAGCCAGCTTTACCGGCCCGCGCCCGCTTTTGCTTTGCGCCACACGCTTGCCAGCCAGGGTTGCTGCTCCCGCGGCAGGCCGGGCGGACGGTAGTAGTGGGCAAGTTCGACGAATTCCGCGCTCAAGACATGGCTGCGCCAGGTGGCGAGATCGTAATACACGCCGTAACGCCCGCGGTTCCAGCCTTCCTCGTTGCGGCCGTGCGGATTCGATGTGAACAGCACGCCGCCCGGCTTCAATGTGGCGTGCAGCTCGGCCAGCACGCGCGGCAGTTCCTGGCTGGCGACGTGAAACAGCGCGGCATTGGCGAATACGCCGTCGAAGCGCTTCGGCGGCAGGTCGAGTTTATTGAAATCCTGCTGCCACACCTCGCAAGCGCTGTAGGTGCGCGCCATTTCCACGAACTGCGCGGCGCCTTCCAGACCCACCGCAATGTGGCCAAGATCGGAAAATGTCTTGAGATCGCGGCCCGGCCCGCAGCCGAAATCGAGGATGGCGCACGGCGGTCCGCCCTCGATGTGATTGAGCAGCGCGGCGATGTTCTGGCTGACGTCGTGATCGCGCGTGCCCTCGAAAAAATCGCCAGCGCGCTGATTGTAGTGCTGCAGCGTGAGCGCGCTGATCCGGTCGAGATCCTGCGGTTTCAGTTTCATGCAGGCACGCCCCGGCTAGCGCTTGCCGCCATAGCCGATGAGGCCCATCAGCAGCCGCGCGCAGCCGTAGGCGATCCAGATGAGCAGGCGCCGCCACAGCGGCTGGTGATGCCATAGGCGCCTCCTCACGACCTTGGCGCCGCTTCTCATGTGGTCGAGCAGGCTGCGGCGCAGCTCCCGCGAAAATTGCAGGTCGTCGACGACGACATTGGCCTCGCGCGCGAGCATCAGGCTGAACGGGTCGATATTGGAGGAGCCCACCGTGGCCCAGCGCCTGTCGATTACAGCGACCTTGGCGTGGAGGAAGCTCTTGTGATATTCATAGATCTCCACTCCGGCGTCGAGCAGCGAGCCGTACAGCGCGCGCGAGGCGTAGTGCAGCAGCACGTATTCGACGCGGCCTTGCAGCAGCAGCGCCACGCGCACGCCGCGCCTGGCCGCCGCGCGCAGCGCGTGACGGAAGCGCGTGCCGGGGAAGAAATAGGCGTTGGCGATGATGACTTCCTTGTGCGCCCCACGGATGGCTTCGAGATAGGCATCCTCGATGTCGGAGCGATGGCGGAAATTGTCGCGCACCACCAGCACGGCATGCTGGGTGCCGCGCACGGCGGCATCGACCGGCGGATGCCGCTGCGCGCCGTGCCTGAGACTCGCCCAGGACACCCGGCGCCACAGCTGTTCGGATTGCTCCAGGACGCGCCCGACCAGGGGCCCCTCGATGCGCACGGCATAGTCGTAGCGCGGCGGCGTATGCCGGGGAGTATGCCTGTCGTCGATGATATTGATGCCGCCGACGAAGGCCACGCGAGCGTCCACCACCACCAGCTTGCGGTGCAGGCGCCGCAGGCGGTTGCGCCGCAGGGTGAGCGGCGAGGTCTTGGGGCCGAATATCAGCACCTCGATATTGCCCGCGGCGAGCAACTGCCGGGTTTGCTCGAACAGGCCCTTGGAGCCGAAGCCGTCGACGAGCACATGCACCTTCACGCCGCGCTCGGCCGCGCGCACCAGCGACGCGGCAATGCGCCGGCCGGTCTCGTCGTCGGCGAAAATGTAGGTTTCGAGGTAGATCTCGCTTTGCGCCGCGTCGAAGGCCCGCCGCAGCGCCGGAAAATAGGCGTTGCCGTTGACGAGCAGCTGCAACTTGTTTCCGCCCAGGAATTCCAGCGTCATCGCAGTTCCAGCTCGACGCTGAGCGCGGCATGATCGGAAATGCGCGACCAGGGCAGGCCATGGTGCACTTCGGCGTGGCGCACGTCGAAACCGCGCGCGTAGATGCGGTCCAGGCGCAGCAGCGGGAAAGTGCTCGGATAAGTGCGCGCCGGCCGCCCGCGCTGGTCGCGGAACGCCTCTTTCAGGCCGAGCTCCGCCACCAGCGCTCGCCCGGCGGAATTGCGCCAGTCGTTGAAATCGCCGGCGACGATGAGCGGCGCGCCCGCGGGCACCAGGCGCTGCACGCGTTCGGTCAGCGCCGACAACTGGCGCCGCCGTCCGTGCTCATGCAAGCTAAAGTGCACGCACAGGCAGTGCAGGCGCAGTTCACCCAGCGCGACTTCGCAATGCAGCAGCCCGCGCTGCTCGAAGCGGTGGGCGGACACATCCTGGTTTTCCGCGCTGATGATGGGAAAGCGGCTGAGGATGGCGTTGCCGTGATGGCCCTGGTCGTAAATCGCATTGCGACCGTAGGCGTAGTCCTGCCAGACCTCGTCGGCGAGAAACTCATACTGCGGCTCAGCCGGCCAGTTGAGGACTTCGCGGGCGTGATGCTCATGCTTGCCCTGCACTTCCTGCAGGAACACGAGGTCCACAGCGAGCAGGCGCAGATGATGGCGCAGTTCGTGCACCATCATGCGCCGGTTAAAATGAGAAAAACCCTTGTGGATGTTGTAGGTGGCGAGGCGCAGCTTCATCCCGGCCTGACACTCGGCGTGGTTATGGCCATGATCAGGGTTTCAAGCCCTGAAACAGCTTCTCGCGCCCGACCTTGATGAGAAATTCGCCGTCGTACATGAAAATGTCGGCGGTGGCGAAAGTGTCGCCGAAAGCCTCCGGGATGAACGAGCCGGTGCCGATCACGTCCACCGGCGCGCGCGCATGACCGAACATTTTGCACTTGAACGGCGTGAACCCGCTGGAGCCGACGACGCGCGCCGAGTTGAAACCGCAAGCGTCCAGGGTCTGGCGCATCTTGATCACGCTCGCCACCGACACGCCGGTGCCGAACAGCACCTTGCGCACGCGGTCCTTGACGATGTTGAGCGTGTCCGAGTCGTAGGCCTCATCGCCCATCACCGCCCGCACCGCTTCGTACTCGTTCAATACATGCAGCCAGTTGGCCACCAGTTCGACCGACTGTTCGTAATCGAGCCCCTCGGCGTAGCGCTCGCCATGGGTGTCGATGCGAAACGCGAGCGCGCGCGCGCTGGCGGGGTCGGCCGGCAACATGTCCTTGTACCACCAGCGACAGACCTCGAGCGCATCGCTGAATTCGCGCGCATAGTAATCGACCAGCACGGTAAGATTGTCCTGGGGGTGCGTCTCGGCGTACATCTGCGCCGCTCTCAGGGTGGAGCCGGCGTAGCCGACGATGGCATGCGGCATGGTGCCGAGCCCGTTTTCCTGACCGTAGAAATGCGCGGTCAGATCCTGGGAGGAGCCGAGAAAACCCACTGCGCCGGAGAGCTTGGCGATGCGGCTGCCGACCGCGGCGCCATAAGCGGCCAGAATGGACAGGTCGTCGCCGCAGGCGTGGCGCGCATGCATGTCGATGAAAGCCACCTTGGGCATGTCGGTCGCCATCTTGTAGGCGTTGTAGGCGGACACGCAGGCGGTACCGACGCGGCGCAGGATCAGCGTTTCCAGTTCGACCAGGGCGGCGAACGAGCCGGTATAGGTGAAAATCGGCTTCTGATCCGGGACGAAGGCGCCCTCCTCGTACAGCCGCGTGATCTTGAGCGGCACGGCGTCCCGAGGGTAGTATTCGCGCAGGATTTCCAGCGCCGGGTTGACGGCGCAAACGGTGCCGCGGCGCAGGAACACGCCGTAGGTCACGCTCTTGTCGCCGAACTTCTCCACGATCTGGCGCGACTTGGTGAAATACTTGTCGGTGCGCGATAGCAGGTAATCGGCGCGCTCGTGGCGTGCCGTTTCGACTTTCAGATCCAAGGGTTTGTTCATGGCGTTTTTCCGGATAAGCGTTCATTATGAACGGCGTAGCGCCTCCGCCGCAAGAGACGAGATTCTTCCCGCCATGCGCTTCGCGCGGGGCGGGGGAAAATTCCTTGACCCACATCAAACGCCGCAGGCGTCGTTTCCCATAGGATCAGTTAGTG
>SCTX01000038.1 GCA_004298385.1 Betaproteobacteria bacterium
CGCCGCCGCATTACCGGTCGAGCCCAGATCGATCGCCCGCCCCGTTGCGTCCGGACGCAACGTCGCTGTCGCCGCCGTGATCGTGTTCCCAATCACCATGCGATCGGCCGTGAAGGTCACCGACCCACTGTTGGCCGAAAGGGCGTCATTTACGGTAATAGTGCCGCCACCACCTGCAGTCACGTTGATGGCGCCAGTACCCGCCGCAGTCAACTTTCCAAGCGTAGCGGTACCCGCGGCCCCACCATCGGTGCCAGCATTGATCGTAATGTTGCCGGTGGTGTTGGTCCTCAATTCGACCGTAACGGCGGTCAGATTGATGCCACCAGCGCCATCACCAGCGTTGTTCCGGGTTTGAAGCGTCAGGTGGCTGGCATTCGCTAGCGCGACAATGCCAAGCCCATCTCCAGGGTTGCCCGAAGTGATGTAGTCAAAAGTCCCAGTTACGGTAATGTTCTTATTTGCCTGGAGAATGATGTTTGCGGTCTTGCTCTGCTCCTCGATTTCCTTTTCCGTAATGATGAACGGTGTGGCGACGGGCACGCCCTCATCGCTATATGCAATCGTCCCTGCGGTATTGCTACCCACGCCTGCAGCATTGCCGGTGATCCCCACACTGTGAAGGATTGCGGCATCGGTGGCGTCGGTATTGTCACTTCCGTCGCCCGTGCCACCGGTGATTTGGATATCGTCTGGGTCGAACAGCACGGTGCCGACCGCACCTCTGGGTGCCACCAGGCTTACGCGCCCTCGATAATAGATCGCGTGTTTGCCTGACACCTCAGCAAACCCACCATTACCTCCATCCTTACCGCCGCGTGCGAAAAGACTGCCGACAAAATTGGTATCTTTGTCCGCCCAAACGATCACCCTGCCGCCATCGCCTTTAAGAATCGCGTCGGCGACCAGTTGGACATCCTTGCCGACGTAAGTAAGCTGCGCGTTCTGAACCTCGGGGTTCTTGCCCTGGTAGTCCCCACCGACGAGAATTTGCCCGCCACCCGACTCGCCGGACGTGTTGACGGCTGCATGTTCAGTCAAGCCAACGCGGTCGCCCAGGATAGCGATCGAACCGCCCTTGCCCGCTATGACGATGGTGTCATTCGCCTTGAGATCGACCGTGACCGGCACGACGTCCGGATTTTGCGGCACATCGCTAGCGAGGACGCGAGGGACCGGATCCTTGATCTGGTAGGTCGTAGGCGTGGAAGTCGCTTTGGCCTCGACAGTGCCCGCAACCAAAGTTGTACCCGACTCAGACTGAATCGTAATCACCCCGCCCCGCGGCCCCGACGCCTCCGTCTTGCTCCCCGCGGCCAGCGTAATGTCCTTCTTCGCCCTAAGAACGATCTTTCCGTTCTCACCGACCACCGCACTATTGGCGGAGATCAAACCGCTCTGCTTGATGATTCCGGCGAATATGCCGATGCTGCCGGCCTCGGCGATCATCTTGCCGACATTGATCGCGGTGTTCCCGGGCGCTGTCAGCAGCACGCGCAGTTCGGGCTTTTGCGAATCGACCAGCTCCACGCTCTTACCCGCGGCGAGGATGATCTCGCCCTTGGGACTGGTGATGACGCCGTTGTTCTCGACGTTGGGCGCAACGAGGTAGACGAATCCGCCGCCGGCGGTGGTGATGGTGCCGTTGTTGACGACCTTGCCCGAGCTGCCGGTGTCTTGCAGCTTGAATTTGCCCGCGATCGCGTCGCTGTCGCTGAGGTTAAGGCTGGAGGCGACGAAGCCGGCGGTGTCGATGCGCGCGCCGGCGCCGACGGTGATGCCGTTGGGGTTGACGAGGTAGACGCGGCCGTTGGACAGCAATTGTCCCAGGATCGCCGATTGCTCCTGGCTCGTGACGCGGTTCAGGACCGCGCTCTGCGCATTTTGCTGGATGAAGCGGGTGAGTTCGTCGGCCTTGACCGAGAACCCCTGCCAATTGATGATCGCGCCGGGGGTGTTGGTGACGTTGAGCGTCTTGCCGCTGGCAGCGAACGTCGCCGCTCCGCTGACCACCGCTGGATTGGTCGGGTTGGCGTACGCATACCCGGCAAAACAGGAGACCAGCGCAATAGCCAGGGCCTTGCGCTGGAGTAAAGCAGTCACCGCGCGTTCTGGTCTCACCAAATTTCCTTACGCTCGCACCCGCCACGCTGTTCGCATTTTCCACACCCGGTCAGTAAAGCGTCGCGCCAAAGCCGAAAAGGCGAATAGGATCGCTGTTGACTCTGTTCGTGATGTTAGCACAACCCGATCTATGTGCTTGGATGGATTGTGGATTTTGGTCATGACCGCCGCCCCGGAACGAGTGCGATCGATACGGACTTTTCCGGGGATAGACTAGGGCGTCCGGGGCGGATAAGACAGGAACTATTTCACACAATTTAACTATTTCGCCGAAAACAGAGCTGCCAACCCCACTCGACGGCTCGATTTCCTGGCTGTCTGCCGGCGTCCGGCGGCAGACAGCCATTGGCGCAAGGGCAGACGAGGGCGCCTAAAATATGTACGCGAAACTCGCGTGCACCCGCACGTCGCCGATTTTCTGCAAGCCGCCGCTGTCGGTCACGGTGGCCACATCCAATCTGAAGCTGACGTTGGTGCCACGCGAGAAACGCACGCCGAGTCCGGCGCTGCTGACGTGCTGACCATGTATCTCGAGCACGCTAGGGCGTATGCGCCTCACCGCACCCCAGTCGTAGAACGCCAGCGCGCGCAGCCTGGCGCCGGCTAGCGGCACGATGCTGCCGAAGTCCGGGCTGTAGAACTCCAGCGTGCCGCGATAACCGTAGTCGTTGACGATCTCGCGCTCGAGGAACCCGCGCACCGAGTCCGCCCCACCGATGCCGAATTGCTCGCCTGCAATCAGCGTATCGCGCGTAAACTGCCCGCTCATGCCCCAGCGGAACTGCCAGTCACGCGGCAGCGCCCGGTTGTGGTTGAAGCTCCAGCGGGTCATGAAGTAGCGCGGATTCGCGCCCGCGCGCGCCGCCGGCCGCGCCGGGGTGACCAGGGGATCTCCCTCAAATGCCCCGGTCCCGGCGTCGTTGCCGCCGGGCAGGTTCTGAATCGCCGACAGGGAAAAACTGGTGTCGCTCTCGCTCTTCCGGTAGGTGCCGGCATACGTGAGGCTGATGGGATGCACGGTGACATCCGGCACCAGGCCGGCGCCGACCACGCCAATCTGGGTCACCACGCTCTGATAGCCGCGCCAGTCCAGGGCATAGCTGAGCTTGTGTTCCAGGTCTCCGATTTTTTCCAGATTTTGATTGTAGCGAGCGCCGAAGATGCTGCCGCTGCCGCTGATGTTGAACAAGTTCGCCACCACGCCGGAGTCCACATTCGAGTAGCCGGCCGAGAATTCCAGCGTGTCGCCCCGGCGGTACAACGGTATGCGGTATTGGGCGCCGATGATGAACACATTCTTGCTCGGGTACAAGCCGAGCCGACCGGTCCTGTCGTCGTCGTTGGGCGCGCTCACGTACTGGGCGTTCAACACATGGTCGCGGTTCCACAGATTCGAATTCTGATATCCGACGCCAACGCGGAATATGCCGGTCTGCTGCGTGCCGGTGTTGTCCAGGGTAACGCTGAGCTTGTTGGGACGCTCGTCGGCGACGCGCACCACCGCATCGACCTGGCCCTCCTCGGCGCCGCTGCGCAGAAGCACGGTGGTCTGCTTGGCGGGGTTTTCGTTGGCCAAGCGCAGGTTATCCGCGATATGAAAAATATTTGGCGCCTGCCCTTGCCGCACCCGCGGCAGGCTGGCGCGGACGTTGGCTTCATCGAAATACTTGTTGCCCTCGACGATGATCTTGCCGATTTTGGCTTCGACGACGTCGAATTCGACTTCGCCGGCGTCGATCTGCTGCTCCGGCAGGACGACCTGTACCGCGCTGTAACCTTTGCTGGTGTAGGCTTTTTCCAGGGCTTCCAGCGCCTTCTGCACGTCGCCGAAGTCTTTGCTCTTGCCAATATACGGCGCCAGCAGAAGTTTCATTCCGTCCGCCGGGATCAGGGTCGCACCGCGAACGATAAACTTGTTGATGTCGAAGCGCGGATCCGCAGCCGGCGCAGGCGCCGCGGATGGCTGTGTCTGCGCATGGGCGAGTTGCGCGCCCAGCGACAAAAGCAGCGCGATTGCGGGCGCACATATAAAAGGTTTCATCAAACTGCCGGCGCCTTTTGCCGTTTAGTTATTCTACGGATCAGACTTAGCCGCAATCTGCAGTCTGCACCATTCTTGAAAACAATATTGGAAAATATTCCTAAAGCGAAGCGCAGATCTTCTCCCAAGTGCAGCCGGCCTGGAACGGTATAATTTAAGCTAATCGCCGTTCTAATCCAACTGTTTTATTATATCCAACTTCAAGAAGATCAACATGAACAAGCACTCCCGCCTTCTCATCCTCGGCTCCGGCCCTGCGGGCTATACGGCGGCCGTGTATGCCGCGCGCGCCAATCTGAAACCGGTGCTGCTCACCGGCCTCGCCCCCGGCGGTCAACTGATGACCACCACCGACGTCGACAACTGGCCTGCGGATTTCGCCGGCGTGCAGGGCCCGGACCTCATGGCCCGCTTCCAGAAGCACGCCGAGCGTTTCGAAACCGAAATCGTCTTCGACCAGATTCATACGGCGATGCTGCGGCAAAAACCGATCACGCTTCTGGGCGACAACGGCAGCTACACCTGCGACGCGTTGATCATCGCCACCGGCGCCTCGGCCCGGTACCTGGGCATGGAATCCGAAACGAGATTCATGGGCAAAGGCGTGTCGGCCTGCGCCACCTGCGACGGCTTTTTTTACAAAGGACAGGACGTGGCCGTGGTCGGCGGCGGCAACACCGCGGTCGAGGAGGCGCTGTATCTCGCCAATATCGCGCGCCACGTCACGCTGATCCATCGCCGCGACAAGTTCCGCGCCGAGAAAATCATGATCGACAAACTCATGGCGAAAACCAGGGGCGGCAACGTCAGCATCAAATGGAACAGCGTGCTCGACCAGGTGCTTGGCGACAAGACCGGCGTCACCGGCATACGCATCAAGGACGTCAAGAGCGGCGGCGACGAGGAACTCCAGGTTCACGGGCTGTTCATCGCCATCGGCCACACACCCAATACGCAGATCTTCGAGGGGCAGCTCGAAATGAAGAACGGCTACATCCTCACGCACGGCGGTCAGGAGGGCAATGCGACCGCCACCAGCGTACCCGGCGTCTTCGCCTCGGGCGATGTGCAGGACCACGTCTATCGCCAGGCCGTGACCAGCGCCGGCTCAGGCTGCATGGCAGCGCTGGACGCGGAAAAATACCTGGACAACCTGGAGTAAGGACGAACCCGGAGTGCCGGGCGCAATACTAATACCTCGCTCCGCACTCTGGCTTCTGCTGTTGCATTATGACGAAACGCGCTTTGCTCTCCGAGAACGACCGCAGTCTGTTCAGGCAAGCGGTCGCCGACGCCAAGCCCCTGCCGCACCACGGCAAGGCGCTGCGCAAACAGGAAGCGCCGCCGCCCTACCCGGTGCAGTCGCAGCTAGACGAGCGGGAAGCGCTCAGGGAAAGCCTCGCCGCCGGATGGACCGCGGAAGACTGGCTCGAAACCGGCGACGAACCGAATTTCCTGCGCCCGGGGCTTTCGCGCCAGGTGCTGCGCAAGCTGCGCAGCGGCGCCTGGGTGATCCAGACGCAGCTCGACCTGCACGGCCTCGACCGTCGCGAGGCGCGCGCGGCGCTGGCCGACTTTCTCGCAAGCTGCGTCAAGCGCGGCGCGCGCTGCGTGCGCGTTATCCACGGCAAAGGGCTGGGCTCGAAGAACCGCGAACCGGTGCTGAAGACGAAGGTGAAACACTGGCTGGCCCAGCGCGAGGAAGTATTGGCCTACTGCCAGGCGCGGCCGGTGGACGGCGGCGGCGGGGCGCTGGTGGTGTTGTTGAAAGCCTGAGACCTTATCTCGATATGAGGGGAAACATCCCCTCATCCTCCCCTATATCAGAGGCCATTTCGATAATTCTGAAACGGCCTCAAACAACTAGATCGCCGCTTCGTTGGTTTCGCCGGTACGGATGCGCACCACCTGCTCGACCGAAGTGACGAAGATCTTGCCGTCGCCGATCTTGCCCGTGCGCGCGGCCTTGATGATGGCCTCGATCGCCTGCTCGAGCATATTATCGGCCACGACGATCTCGATTTTCACCTTGGGCAGAAAATCCACCACGTACTCGGCGCCGCGATAGAGCTCGGTATGGCCTTTCTGCCGGCCGAAACCCTTGACCTCGGTCACGGTCAGCCCGCTCACCCCGATCTCCGACAAGGCTTCGCGCACCTCATCGAGCTTGAACGGTTTTACCACGGCGTCGATTTTTTTCATGGCGGACTCTCCCGTGTCGCAGTTATGGGAAGTATATCAACAAAAGGCGGTGGGAGAGGAAACTTAGTGGCCGTTCCAAGATTTCCGGAACGGCCACTGACTTAGGGGGAGATGAGGGGCGGAGGCGGTGGTTGGACCCTTCCGTTTCCACCCGGGTTCTCTCGTTTTTGCGGCGAGATCTTACCCACCGAATTTCTCCCGGTACCTCGACGTGATCGGATAGCGCCAATCCTTGCCGAAGCCGCGCTGGGTGATGCGTATGCCTACCGGCGCCTGGCGGCGCTTGTACTCGTTTCTCTTGATCAGCCCGACCACCCGGCGCACATCCTCCTCGCGCTGGCCGCCGGCGATGATCTCCGCTGCGGCGAGGTTCTGCTCCATGTAGGCCGACATGATTGCATCGAGCACCTCATAGGGCGGCAGGCTGTCCTGGTCGGTCTGGTCGGGGCGCAGTTCGGCCGAAGGCGCTCGCTCGATGATGCGCCGCGGAATCACCTCGCCCAGGCTGTTGCGATATTCAGCAAGTCGGTAGACCAGCGTCTTGGCGACATCCTTGATCACGGCGAAGCCGCCCGCCATGTCGCCGTACAGCGTGGAATAGCCCACCGCCATCTCCGACTTATTGCCCGTGGTAAGGACGATGGAGCCGAATTTGTTGGATAGCGCCATCAGCAGCGTGCCGCGGATCCGCGCCTGCAGGTTCTCTTCGGTCGCATCGACTGCCCGCCCCTCGAACTCGCTCTCGAGCGCGGCGAGGAAGGCGTCGAACACCGGCCTGATCGGAATCTCGTCGTAGCGCACGCCCAGGCGCTTGACCATGGCGCGCGAATCGAGCCAACTGATGTCGGCGGTGTATTGCGAGGGCATCATCACCGCGCGCACCTTGTCCGCGCCGAGCGCATCGCAGGCAATCGCCAGCGTCAGCGCCGAGTCCACGCCGCCCGACAATCCGAGAATCGCACCGGGAAAACCGTTCTTGCCGAGGTAATCGCGCACGCCAAGGCAAAGCGCGCGGTACACGGCTGCCTCCAAGGCCAGGGCCGGCGCGCGGCTGCCGGGTTGCGGCACGCCGTCGATGATATCGACATAGTCCAGCGCTTCCTCGAAAAACGGCAACTGGTGGGTAGGCTCGCCGCGCGCATCGAGCGCGAAGGAAGCGCCGTCGAACACGAGTTCGTCCTGGCCGCCGACCATGTTCGCGTAAACGATGGCCAGCCCGGTCTCGGCGGCGCGGTTGCGCGCCACGGCCAGACGCGAGGCATGCTGGCGGGTGTGATAGGGCGAAGCGTTCAGCACCAGCAGCACCTGGGCTCCCGCGGCGCGCGCCAGGCGCGGCGCATCGGCGTGCCACGCTTTGCCGTGGCGGCCTGCCGCGGCGCCATGCTGCCCGGCGCTGGCGCCGGCTTCGACCGGGCCCTGCTCGCCCCAAAGGTCCTCGCAAATATTGAGCCCTAAGCGCACGCCGTTCACCTCGAACACCGCCGGCTCGCTGCCGGGTTCGAAATAGCGCTCCTCGTCGAACACCGTGTAATTGGGAAGATTGCGCTTGCGATAGGTCGCCGCGACCCTGCCCTCCTGCAGCACCGAGGCGGCGTTATAGCGCCTGCCGCCGGCGAGCTGCGGATGGCCGACGATGACCTTGATCCCCGGCAGCGCCGCCGCGAGTTCATCCAGTGCGGCCGCGCAATCGCGGAAAAAACCGTCGCGCAGCAGCAGGTCTTCCGGCGGATAGCCGCACAGGGACAGTTCGGGGGTAAGCAGCAGCTCGGCGCCGGCGGCTTTGGCGCGTGTGGCGCAATCGAGAATTTTGGCGGCGTTGCCCGCGAGGTCGCCGAGCACGCAATTCATTTGCGCGACGGCGATTTTGACCGAATTGCCCATCGCGGAATTATACCGCTTGCGGCGCGCCGGCCCTTCGCCAATAATCATCCTGGATCTGCGAGTCAGATCGCGTCCACAGTACCGATTCAACGGCGCCGCCTTGCCGCGCCCGATAGCAGGAGCTTGGTAATTGCCCGAATTTCACGCGCGTGTGCTCGATGATCTGTCCGGCGTCGATGCCACCGACTGGAACCGTCTCGCGGGCGGCCACCCGATGCTGTCGCATGAGTTCTTCCACGCACTGCATCAGACCGGCTGCGCGGCTGCCGGCAGCGGTTGGCTGCCGCAATTCCTGACCCTGTGGGATGAAACTGCGCAAAACGGCGGGAGTGGAGTCCCTCCCCCCCGGCTCAGGGCCGCGATGCCGCTTTATCTCAAGTCGCACTCCTATGGCGAATACGTGTTCGACTGGGCCTGGGCCGATGCCTATCAACGCCACGGCCTCGCCTATTACCCCAAGCTGCTGGCCGCCATCCCGTTCTCGCCCGTCTCCGGACCACGCCTTCTGGCCGCCACCGACGCCGACCGCGCGGCGCTGACGCGCGCGGCGCTTGCCCTGGCGCAGAATGCCTCGTCGCTGCACGTCCTGTTCCCCGAGCCGCAGGAAGCCGCTCTGATGCAGGCCGCCGGCATGATGCTGCGCTCGAGCGTGCAATTCCACTGGAGCAATCCGGGCTACGGCTCATTCGACGACTTCCTCTCCCACCTGGCGCACGACAAACGCAAGAAAATCAGGCAGGAGCGGCGCAAGGTGCGCGATGCGGGCGTGAGCTTCCGGCGCCTGCGCGGCGACGAGATCAAGGAGAGCGACTGGGCCTTGTTCACGCGCTGCTACAACCGCACCTACCGCGCGCACCGTTCCACGCCCTATCTCAACCTGGAATTATTCCAGCGCCTGGGTCAAACCATGCCGCGGCAGGTGCTGCTCATCGTCGCCGAACTCGAGGGCAAGCCCATCGCCAGCGCGTTCAATCTGTACTCACAGCACACCTTATACGGCCGTTACTGGGGCGCGCTGCAATACCTGCCCTGCCTGCATTTCGAAACCTGCTACTACCAGGCGCTGGAATTCTGCATCGAGCAGAACATCAAGGTGTTCGAAGGCGGCGCCCAGGGCGAGCACAAGCTCGCGCGCGGCTTCCTGCCGGTGAAAACGCTATCGGCGCACTGGCTCGCGCACCCCGAGTTTTCCGATGCGGTGGAGCGATTCCTCGAGCGCGAACATCAGGGCATCGAGCGCTACGTGGACGAACTGAATGAACACAGCCCGTTCAAGATGGAGAATAATGAGTAAATCACAGGCCGGATAAATACCTGCGCGCCGATTCTGGCGGGCGCCGAGAAGCAGACGCGCAGAAGGCGGTAAGATAGCGCTCGTGTCCGGACAGACCACCGAGAATTGCAATGCGTTTGCATGACAAAGTCGCCATCATCAACGGTTCCGGGTCGGGTTTTGGCGAAGGTACCGCCAACGCGGCGTTGTTCCTCGCCTCGGACGAAGCTTTTTTCATCACCAGCGCCTGCCTGGAAGTGGACGGCAGGCGCTGCATCTAATCCTTCACTTTTTCCGGATGGTCCCCATGAGCCAGAACCGCATTACTCTCACCGATCTGCACAAACTGCGCCGCGACGGCAGCAAGATAGCCGTGCTCACCAGCTACGACGCGAGTTTCGCCACGTTGCTGGAAAACGCCGGAGTCGATAGCATCCTGGTGGGCGATTCCCTGGGCAACGTGCTGCAGGGGCACGACACTACGCTACCCGTCACGCTGGCCGACATGATCTATCATGTCGGCTGCGTCGCGCGCGGCGCAAAACGCGCGTTCCTGATCGGTGACATGTCATTTGGTAGCTATCAGGAAAATGCCGAGCAAGCTTTTCGCAACGCCGCGCTGCTCATGGCCGCGGGCGCCCACATGGTCAAAATCGAGGGCGGAGCGACGTTCGCCCCGACGACCGAGTTTCTGGTGAAGCGCGGCATCCCGGTGTGCGCGCATCTCGGCCTCACGCCGCAGTCGGTGCACCAGCTCGGCGGCTTTCGCGTCCAGGGCAAAACCGCGGACGCGGCCAAGCAGTTGGTCGAGGACGCGCTCGCGCTGGAGCGCTCGGGCGCCGGCCTGATCGTGCTCGAAGCGATCCCGGCGAAGCTCGCCGCGGAGGTCACGGATACCCTGTCGATCCCGACGATAGGCATAGGCGCTGGACGAGACTGCTCCGGTCAGGTCCTGGTATTGCACGACCTTCTGGGCGTGTTCCCTGGAAAAAAGGCGAAGTTCGTGCGCAATTTCATGGACGGCGCGGCGAGCATCCAGCAGGCCGTGGAGAATTATGTGCACGCGGTGAAGGAC
>SCTX01000039.1 GCA_004298385.1 Betaproteobacteria bacterium
AGAATAATAACCACTAAACGCCGATACGGATCAGCCCGCGAAGAGCTGAACCAGCGCCTGACAGTCTGCGGCCGGTGCTTGCCAGATCGTCCTGCAAGCCGCCGTCATATCGAATTGGGGCGCGGCGTCGCGCGCCAGGTTGGTCGCCTTCGCGCGAATCGCATCGGTGGTCAGCGGGTGCGCCGACGTGCCCCGACTGTCCATCACTTTCGCGCTGCGAACCGAACCGTCCGCCATTGTCAATTCCACGGCAGCGCCCATGTGCTCGGGATATTCAGCCTCGATCTCCAGATCCTGTTGGCCCTCGACCTTGTCCGCCAGCGCCAGAATCTCCTCGTTTCCCAGGTGCTCGTCGCGATAGGCGTCGAAGCGGTGCGGGCCGACGGCTAGGGTTGCGCCAACGACGTAGGGAAGGCTATATTGCGCCGCCATGACGGAGGTCGGGCGGCGCAACATGTGCTGATCGAAGATGACGCCGGGCCCGCGCACTAGGATGTGCCGAATCCCCGCCGCGGGTTCGCGGAAGCCTTCGGTGGCCTCATCCAGCGCATCGATCAAGGAATGGAACAAGCGGCAGCACGAATAAGGCTTCATGCTGATTTGATGAATCTGCAGCGGAGCGCGCGGGTCGACGTCGAAGAGTTGTGGCCGTGGCTCCCGGGTGTAAAGCGCCAGCAATCCGTATTTGCCATCCAGCGCTCTCGATGGCGCCGAGACGCCACGCTTCGCCATGCCCGCGGCGAGGATGCCGTTCTGCGCCGCGTAACCGGCATGCAGCCGCTTGACCATCGTCCCTGCGGGCTCGTCGGAGAACTGCATCGAGCCGCCGGTCAACGAGAGCGCATGTCCCCATGCGCGCGCCAAGGCCGGGGCATCGAGGCCCTGCAACAGGGCTGCGGCGGTGGCGGCGCCGAACGAACCGAATAACGACGTCGGATGGAAGCCGGCAGCAACGACGCGCGAGGCGTTGGCAGCCATTCCTACACGCGCCATGGTTTCGTATCCGGCGGCGATGGCCGCGCACACAGCGATCTCGTCGACATGCGTCCCGGCCGCGACCGCCAGCGCCGTCGGAATGACGACTGCGCCGGGGTGGCTCATCGAGGCGTCATGAGTGTCGTCGAGTTCGTAGCCATGCGCAGCCGTGCTGTTGACCAGTGCCGCCACCGACGGGGCGACCGTAAAGCCGGCGCCAACGACCGGCGCAACGCCGCTGCCGCGGAAGGGCGTTGCCCAATCGCGCAACGCCAGCGTCCACGGCAGCTGACTGCCGCAAAGTGACACGCCCAGAAGATCGAGCAGGAGACGGCGCACCTGTTCCAGGTCGGCGGGTGCCAAGCGGGACTTGCCGAGCTTGACCATGTTCTCGGCAAATCGCAACGACAGATCCTGCTGTTCCGACATCGGGCCTTTTCTCGGCTGCTTGGTCCCTGCGGCTGCGGCTTACACCGCCTCGATCCGGCGCCAAAGCGCTCGCCCTGCGCCCGTCAGCGTCCCTTGAAAATCGCTTCGCGCTTTTCCAGGAAGGCGCCGATTCCCTCGTTCTTGTCGTCGGTGTTGTAGATCGCCGTGACCAGGAAACGCTCGAACTCGATGGCCGACGCGAGGTCCATCTGTATTCCCGCGCGTACGGCACGCTTGACATAGGCCACGCTGAGCGGTGCGCGCTTCTCATATACCCGGACCATGGTCTTCGCCTGTGCCAGCGCTTGGCCGGCGGGAACCAGGCGCTCGACAATGCCGGCGCGGAAGGCATTCTCCGCATCGATAGGCTCGGCCGAAAACAGGATGTCGAGGGCCTTGCCGACGCCGATCAGGCGGGGCAGACGTTGCGTGCCGCCGGCGCCGGGGACGGTACCGATCTTCGACGATGTCAGGGCGAAGCTCGCACCCGCGCCTGCGACCCGGATGTCGCACGCCAGTACAAACTCGAAGCCGCCGGTCATGCAGAATCCTTCGATTGCCGCGATGACCGGCTTGTCGAGCTTTTCGATGGTGTCGTTGAGTCGGTCCCAATGCTTCATGTAGTCGACACAGTCACGCGTCGACTTGACGCGCATCGCTTCGTTCAGGTCCGCGCCGGAGGAAAAGTACTGTTGGCCGCCGGTGATGATGACCGCGCGCACGCTGTCGTCGTTTTCCACCGAACGGGATGCATCGGCGATTTCGCGCATCATTTCAATGCTGAATGCGTTTCGACGCGCGGGACGGTTGAGCTTGATGACAAAGGCTGCTCCATCCTGCGTGGTGACGATGGTATTGGTGGTCATCGGACGGTATGCTCCATGAGGGATTGTGGGTCAGTTGAGGTGAACTGCGCGCGCCGCCCCGGTCGGGCCGAGGAATTGCATCATCAGTCGGGTGGTCTCGTGCGAGCGCTCGTATTGGACCCAGTGTCCGGCGCCGGCTACGGTTTCGAACGAAAGCGATGGCAGGGCTGCTCTCGCGATGGCGATCCGCGCGTCGATGGAAGGGAAGGGCGTCTTGTCCAGGGCGCCATAGATCACCTGGACCGGGCACTGCACTTCGGCCAAAAAGCCGGCCAGCCGGTTCGACCAACTGATGCGCTTGTTATTGAACCGCGCGCGCGCCAGATTGGCGCGGTGAATCTCGATCGCCGGCGCGTCCAGCGACGCGGAATCGGCGAGCATCATGGCCAGCAGATTGTGACGCAGGAAATCGCGCAATCCGTCTTCGCCGGGCGCGAAGCTGCGGCGTGATCGCTGATCGAGAACGCGCCCGGTCGGCTGTTCGAATCCACTGGGCGCAAGCAGGCATAGACGGCGAATCTGCGCGCCGAGGCGCGCGGCGATGCCGGCGGCGATAAGCCCGCCGAACGAGAAGCCGGCAAGGTCGGTCTGCGTCTCGGCCCCAACCATTTGCCGCAATGCGGTCGCGACCAGCGCGACATAGCCATCGACCGAGATGTCGGCCGCTACGTCGGGCGATTCGCCATAGCCGGGTAGGTCCGGTGCGAAGACTAGGCGATGTCGCGCGAGAGCGGGGAGATTGCGGCGCCAGTGCAGCCAGGAACCGTATCCGCCGTGCAGCAGGACGAGTGCTTGCCCTGCGCCAAAGCGCCGGTATACCAAGCCGCCGGGGGTACGTTCCCGCGCCATCGAACCCGGATCGAGGACGGAAGGCTCGCTGCTCATTTCCCCTCAGCTTCCATGGGCGCGCCCAGATAGGCTTCGATAACCTCGGGCAGCTCGATCACCGCGTCCGGCAGGCCTCGGACCAGTTCGCGGCCAAAATTGAGAACATAGACGTAATCCGACAGCTCGACGATGACATGCACGAGGTGCTCGATCATGACGATCGTGGTGCCGGCCTCCCGTATCCGCCGCAACACCGTCATGATGTCCTCGATCTCCTCGTGCGTCAGGCCTGCCATGACCTCGTCAAGCAACAGCAACTTTGGATTCGTCGCCAGCGCGCGAGCCAGTTCGAGCTTCTTCTTGGCGCCGAGCGTCAGCGACCCGGCGGCCAACTGCGCCTGCGCCTCCAACCCGACCAACCGCAGCGCGCCTACGGACTCGACGCGCGCCTGCGCCAGGCTGCGGTGAACGCCGCTGCGTGAGAACAATGCGCCGGCCATCACGTTGTCGAGCACCGACATTTCGTCGAACGGCTGCACCACCTGGAACGTGCGGCCGATACCCAGCCGTGCAATGCGATAAGGCGGCAAACCGTGGATAGTCTCGCCTTCGAATACGATCGATCCGGACGTCGGCGTCAGGTAGCCGGTGATGAGATTCAGCAGCGTTGTTTTTCCGGCGCCGTTCGCGCCGATGATTCCAAGGAACTGGCCTTCGGCGACGGAAAGCGTGAGATCGTCGATCGCCTTCAAACCCCCGAAGGACTTGCCCAGTCGCGAAACTTGCAGCATCGCCTTCACCCGAATCCCCCCTCGCGCTGCGTGCTAATCGGCGAAACCTTGACCGGTGCGGGGCCTTGATTGGTACGCCGCGGCGCCAGGAATGCTTCTTGCACCAGCTTCGAGTTTCGCAACTCCGCGGCCGAACCGGCAAACGCGATGCGGCCGTTGGCCAGCACATAGCCCCGGTGCGCGATCGACAATGCCGCGCGCACATTTTGCTCGACGAAGAGAATGCTGACGCCTTGTTCCGCCGTCCGCACGATCGCGCGATAGACATCGAGGACAATCTTCGGCGCCAGGCCGAGCGACGGTTCATCCAGCACCAGGAGTTTGGGGCGAGCCATCAGCGCCCGCCCGATGGCGAGCATTTGCTGTTCTCCCCCGGACATCAGACCGGCCTTCTGCGTTCGGCGTGACGCCAGTATGGGGAATAGTTCGTACACCTCGGCCAAGGTGCGCTTGCGCTGCGGCCTCGCGCGGCGCGAGTACGAGCCGAGCAGGAGATTTTCGTTGACCGTGAGATTCGGAAATACCTGGCGTCCCTCCGGCGCCAGGCTCACACCCAACTCCACCCGATGGTTCGCGGCGATGTTATCGATCGGCGTGCCGGCAAATGCGACCTGGCCGCCCCAAGGTTTGAGCAAACCGGTCAACACACGCGTCGTGGTTGTCTTGCCCGAGCCGTTGGCGCCGATGAGGCAGACCATCTCGCCTTCGCGAACCACGAGCGACAGGTCTTGCAGCACGACCGATTCGCCGTAGCCGGCCCGAATGTTGGAAAGAGACAGCAGTTCGGTCATCGTGTCGTGCGGGTCGGCGTGGAATCGTCGGCGGGCGGCGCCTTGGCGACCGATCGGAACAAACGGTCGACGCCGCCCTGGATGCCCTTGGGCAGATAGAGCACGCAGATGGCGAGTGTCACGCCGAAGACCAGCAGGCTGACGCCCTCGACGTGGCCCAGCCATTGGCGCGTCACTTCACCCAGCCCGGCGGCGGCCAAGGTACCGAGGATCGGTCCCGTCAGCGTGTAGATCCCGCCCAGGATCGGAGCAATCTGCGCCATGAGCGTAATGTGCAGATTGAACGCGACGCCGGGATCGAGATAACCGCCATACCAAACGCTTACGGCGCCGGCATAGGAGGCCATTGCGCCGGAGACGATGACGATCGAGACGCGGTAGAGCATTGGATGAATACCCAGCATCTGCGAGGCCCGCTCGTTCGCTCGCATTGCCCGGAAGGCGTAGTGATAACGCGTCCGGCCGATGTACCAGGAGAGGCACGCCGTCACTACGGCGCCGAAACTGGCTGCGATGTTTACCGCTAGCGCGCCGGGGAACAGCGCCGAGTTCAGGTACGCGCCTTGCGCGCCGCCGGTCAGGTCGGGCAGCATGACCGCGATGACGCGGAGACCCTCCGACATGGCCAGCGTGGCGACGGCGAAATAGATGCCGCGAAGCCGACCGGTGATCAGCGCCAGACCCGCGCCGATCACCGCGCCGCCGAGCATTCCGAACACGAGCGACGGCAGGAACGGGATGCCAAAGTGATTGGCACATAGGATCGCGACGTAGGATCCCACGCCCCAGAATCCAGAGTGTCCGAGCGAGATCAATCCTGCCCCGGCCATCATGTTCCAACTGATGGCGATGATCGCCAGCGTGCAGGTGCGGAAGGTGAGGTCGGCGAGGCTCGGAGAGCCGATGAAAGGGACCGCAAGCACCGCGATGGCAAGTACGAAACCTGCCCATCGCAGGAACAGTTCGGGACGCATCAGCGCTTAGGCCTCGGCATCGCCGAACAGGCCATACGGCCGAATGATCAATATGGCGGTGATCAACACGAACGCCACACCCTCCGCCCAGCCCGAGCCCTCGGCTACATAGTACGCAAATCCGGTTTCCGCAAAGGCGAGCACGAAGGCGCCGACCACCATGCCGACGATGCTGCCCATTCCCGCGACAATCACGATCGCGACCGCCTTGACCAGCATCGGGAAACCCATGAAGGGCGTGACTGTAATGATGAAACTGACCACGACCCCGGTGGCGACGCCCAACGCCGAACTGAGGGCGAACGAGAGCGCGTAGATGCCCTTGACGTTGATGCCCATTAGTGTCGCGGCATCGCTATTCTGCGCGACCGCGCGCACCGCGCGCCCGTCCTCCGCCCACTTCAGCCACGCGATCAGCATCGCTACCAGCAGGACGGCAACGCCGCAGCCGATCAGGCGGCCGTAGGGGATGAACGCGTCCCCGATCGTCAAGGCCTTCAAGGCGTATTCCGGCGTGGTCGAGCGCGAATTGCCGGACCAGAGAATCACCGCGATATGTTGTATCACCAGGCCGATCGCGAAGGTTAACAGGATCTGGTTGATGTTCGGCGCGGTCAGCACGCGCTCGATGAAAGCCTTGAACAGCAACCAGCCGCAGGCGAAGCCGAGGACGATCACCGCCGGCATCACCGCCAGCGGATCGAGCCCCCATCCCGTGAACAGCCAGAACGCCGCATACGCACCGAGCATAATGAACTCGCCGTGCGCGAAATTGATGATTCGGGTGACGCCGAAGGCGAGCGCGAAGCCGATCGCCATCAGCGTGTAGAGTCCGCCGAGCAGAATCGAATCGATCAGGAATTGCGGCAACAAGCTCATCGCCTATCCGTTTTCGACAATTTGATTAGACGGCCCGCCCATGCCTTGCGCCGAAACGACCCGCGTCCCACCCAGCCAGGCCGAGGGTAAGGCCGGCTCGCCAGCGCCCGGAAGCGCGCCGGCTGGCCTGGATCATTATTTGCAAGTCTGCAGAGTGCCGTTCGCGATGTCTTTCGGAAAGATCAACTTGCTGACGTAGCCGTTGCCTTCCTTGACCCGTTGGAACACCACCATCTCGCCGAACGCCTGGTGGGGCGTGATCTCGCTCGGCTTGAACTTGCTGTGAAGGCCCATCGGCGACTTGTAGTCCTGTCCCACCAACCAGGTTTTGAGCACGTCGCGATCGACGGATTTGGTCGCCTCCACTGCGAGCAGCGCCAGCACCGTGGAAACATAATAGCCGGCCTCGAGAAATTCCGGCTCCTTGCCGTACTTCGCCCGCCAGGCAGCTTCCCAAGCGGCTGCCGCAGGCAGCAGTTTGGGCTCGCGCGGGTCGGCCGGATACGCAAGCCCGTTGACCCAGGTGGTAACACCGGTCCAGCAATTCTGGGCCTCGCCGACTGCCTGCTGCCATTCGGTGAGTTGCGCCTGAGCGGTGCCCACCAGATACGGGATCCCGGTCTTTGCGGTATAGACCTGCTTGGCGAATTGGACGGCATCCGTCGTCTGCATTAGCGCATACAGAATGTCGGGACGGGTTGCGCGAACCTTGATGATCGCGGAATTGAAGTCGGCCGAGCCTTCGCGCACCAGTTCATTGGCAACGATCTCGAAGCCTGCCTCCTTGACATAGCGGCGCGCATCATCGATATGTGCCCGCCCGTAAGCCCCGTCGGTAAAAACGAACGCGACTTTTTTCTTGGTCCCGACGGCCGCCTTCAACGCGTCCACATTGTTGATGTGATAGTAATAGGCCCATGCGTACGTATGGAAAAAGTACGGGTCCGGACCGACTTCCTTCTCGATCTTCGATGACGAACCGCCGGGCAATATCCAGATCGGCCGCTCCTTGAATTTTTTCCAGGGAGGCACGGCGGTGGCGGCGACGTTCGAGCCGTCCGGACCGATGATCAGATCGACTTTTTGGGTCTGGATCAGATCGTTTATGATTGAGACCGTCAACGCGTTGTCGGATTGCGTATCGGCGAAAATCAATTCGATCTTGCGTCCGCCTGCCGAGTCGCCGCGCGTTGCCTTCCACATCTCAAGCGCGTGTTCGATGCCGTTTTTGGCTTGCACGCCGTAGGCGACGTATTTGCCGGAGAGCGACGCGGGCGCGCCGATCTTGAATACACCTTGGGCCTCCGCGCTGGAGAGCCCGATGCCCAGCGACAGCACGCCGAGCCCCATTGCGTAAACCAGATTCCAGAATCCGTTCAGCATCTCCATCTCCTCCTTTACCTGCGTGATTGATATTTCGCCGCTAAATACGCCACTTCGTTGCGCTACTCCTCGGGGGACCGCGGGGCAGCATAAGGCACACCATCCGACCGGGAGTTCACCGCGCAAACTTCCTATCGCGAGGCTGCCCCACTTCAGTCCGGCGCTTTTTTTGCGCTTCAGTTTTAATACAGTTTTACATGCAAAGTTGCTGAAGTCAATGCGCGAGTCCGTTCCGAAATGGAATAGGGAGGCAGGCGTGGTGGTCATTGGTTTCGTCGGCGCGGGCGCTGCGACCGCGATAACGGCACATGACCTGGGCGCCACAGCCCTGCCGCTACAGAAGGCGCCCGAGGCAGAGGAGGGCGGCAACACGCCCATCCGAGACTCTACAACGCAGGCGAGCTAGGGTCGATCTACGGCTGCCTGAATTAGGGCAGGCAATATCGGTGAATGCCTGGCGTTCGGCCGCATTTGCGCTCGCAAGGGGGTCGCAGAATCGCCTTGGGGCGAATAGGATCGATGCTCGTTCGCGAATCCCCCGCTGAGGGAACAGGGCCAAGTGCTGGCATCGGCGCGCTTTTTGAGGCAAAATCTCTCGTAAGCGCTTGATCGCCGCGGTTTTTCGCGTCTTGTTCCGCCGTGCATCAAGTCCGGTTTCGCGCTCATATTGAAGATTTGAGGTAAGCACATGGCGGAGATTCCGCTCATACTGACGCTCGACATGCACGGAGTCCCGCATCGTTGGGTGACCTGGCAGCAGTCCTGCTATTACTACGCCAAGAGCCTGGTGGCATGGACGTTGGGCGAGCGTGCGTTCACGTTCTACGGCGGCACATCGCGCAAGACCGGCGAGCGCTCCAGCATCACCGCCAATTCCATCATCGCCATCAAGGGCAAGGCGATGGCGGCGCGGGGCTTTTCCCAGGTGCCGCCGCTCAGCAATCGCGAGCTGTTCCGCCGCGACCGCCACATCTGCGCCTACTGCGGTGCCGAGTTCGGATATCTGCGCCTCACCCGCGACCACATTACGCCGCTGTCGCGCGGCGGCCGCGACCACTGGATGAACGTGGTGTCGGCCTGCCGCCACTGCAACAGCGTCAAGCGCAACCGCAAGCCCGAGGAAGCCGGCATGGAATTGCTGTACACGCCTTACGTGCCGAACAAGGCCGAATACCTGATACTCACCAACCGCAAAATCCTTTCCGACCAGATGGGTTTCCTGGTCCAGCACGTCGCCGCGCACAGCCGCGTCATGCCGCACGCTTTGGTGCGCGCCTAGGTGACTCCTGGTTACTGGCTGCGCGCCAAGCGCGCGCTGGCGCGCCGCGACGCCGTGCTCGCGCGCATCATCCGCGCCCATCCGCGCATCGCGCTCGCGCGCCGAGGAGAGCCGTTCAAGACGCTCGCCCGGTCCATCGTCGGCCAGCAGATTTCGGTGAAAGCGGCCGAATCGGTATGGAACCGGGTGCTCGCTGTCGCTCCAGCGGCGACGCCCGAACAGATCCTCAAGGCGCGCCGCCGGCTGCGCCGATGCGGCCTGTCACAGCGCAAAGCCGAGTACATCGCGGACCTCGCGCGCCACTTCTCCGACGGCACCATTCATGCGCGCGACTGGCCGCACATGGACGACGAGGCGGTGATCGCCGAACTCATCCAGGTGCGCGGCATCGGCCGCTGGACGGCGGAGATGTTTCTGATGTTCAACCTGCTGCGGCCCGACGTGCTGCCGCTGGACGACCTGGGCCTGCAGAAGGCGATCAAGCTGCACTATTTCGACGGCGAGGGCGTCACGCGCGAGCGCATGCGCGAGCTTGGCGCAAACTGGGCGCCGTGGCGTTCGGTCGCCGCCTGGTACCTGTGGCGCAGCCTCGACCCGGCGCCGGTGGAATACTAAGGGCGCCTAACGGAATTTCCGTTAGGCGACCGATTTAGGAGAGCACGAGGGGCCAAGGAAGGGGTGGGACCCTTCCTTCCCACCCAGGTTCCCTCGTGTTGTTAAGCACTTTTTAATGCTGCCGCAGCGTCTGCGTACGCTGGCGGGACAGTGGGATAAAATAAGATGTTCTTCGCATTCATCGCAGCTTGAGCATTTGAAAACGACTTTCCTCGAATTCGAGCAACCCATTTCCGATCTTGAAGCGAAGATCGAGGAGTTGCGTTTTGTGCAAGACGACTCGGCGGTGGATATCTCGGAGGAAATCGCGCGGCTGCAGAAAAAGAGCAATGCGCTGACCAAGGACATCTACGCCAAGCTCACCCCCTGGCAGATGGCGCAGGTCGCGCGTCATCCGCAACGCCCGTTTACGCTTGACTACATCAATCTGTTGTTTACCGATTTTGAGGAACTGCACGGCGACCGCTCCTACGCCGACGACTTGTCCATCGTCGGTGGCTTGGCGCACTTCAACGGCCAGTCGGTGATGGTGATCGGGCAGCAGAAGGGCCGCGACACCAAGGAAAAGATCCTGCGCAACTTCGGCATGCCGCGTCCGGAGGGCTACCGCAAAGCCATGCGCCTGATGCGTCTGGCGGAAAAATTCGCGATTCCCGTGCTCACGTTCGTCGATACGCCCGGCGCCTATCCCGGCATCGGCGCCGAGGAGCGCGGTCAGTCCGAGGCGATCGGCCACAGCCTCTACGTCATGGCCGAGCTGAAAGTGCCGATCATCTGCACCGTGATCGGCGAGGGTGGATCGGGCGGCGCGCTCGCGCTTGCCGTGGGCGACATCGTGATGATGCTGCAATACGCCATCTATTCGGTGATCTCGCCCGAGGGTTGCGCCTCGATTCTGTGGAAAAGCGCCGACAAGGCGGCCGAGGCGGCGGAAACGATGGGTATTACCGCCAACCGCCTGAAGACCCTGGGCCTGATCGACAAGATCATCAGCGAACCTCTGGGTGGCGCCCACCGCGACCACGCGGCCATGGCGCAGGGTTTGAAAAAGGCGCTACAGGACGCGCTACGCTCTCTCGCCAACAAGGGCGTCGACGAGCTGATCGAGGCGCGCTTCGACCGCCTGATGGACTATGGCAAGTTCAAGGAAGCCGAAACCGAATAGCGCGGACGGCGTCGAAGCCGCGGTAGGCGCAGCGCTCAAGCCTTTGCTCTTTCCCCGGGCGCGGCTGGTGCTGGGGCTGTCGGGCGGACTCGACTCGGTGGTGCTGCTGGAGGTGCTGCGCCGGCTTACCGGGCAACTCGGTTTTCGCCTGTCGTGCGTACACGTCAACCATGGCATCAGCCCGAACGCGCGCCGCTGGGCTGCGTTTTGCGCACGCCACTGCAAGCGCCACGCAATCGCGCTGGCATTGCACGAGGTCGATGTCGAACATTATCGCGCCGAGGGTTTGGAGGCCGCCGCGCGCCGCGCCCGCTATCAGGTCTACGCGCGGCAACAAGCCGATTTCATCGTGCTCGCCCAGCACTCGGACGACCAGGCCGAGACAATGCTGCTGCAGTTGCTGCGCGGCGCCGGGGTGAAGGGCGGGGCGGCAATGCCGCTGATGCGGGAGCAGGATTCGGGCAGGAAAGGCAAAAGGACACGGGCACCCGCCATCCTGCGGCCGATGCTCGCGCTCTCGCGCAAAGAAATCGAAGCCTACGCCAAGGCGAACAAGCTCAAGTGGATCGAAGACGAGAGCAATGCCGATACCCGCTACGACCGCAATTTTCTGCGGCACCGGGTGTTGCCTGTGATCGGGCAGGCCTTTCCCGGCTACCGCGCTACGCTGGCGCGTGCCGCCGGACATCTGGCCGAGGCGAGCCAGGTTCTGGATCAACTGGCGGAACTCGACGCGAAACTCGCCGTGAACGGAAACAAGCTCGTGTTGGCCGAGTTGAGACGGATCGGCGTCGCTCGTACGAAGAATCTAGTGCGCTGGCTGTTGCTGCAGCAAGGCGATGCGGCGCCCGAGGCGGATCGCCTGCAGGAAGGATTACGTCAGTTGTTCCAGGCGCGCGTTGACGCCGCCGTGCACGTTCCGCTCGGTGCCTGCGAACTGCGCCGATATGCCGGCTGCGCCTATCTGCTGCGACCGCTGGTGGAAGTGCCTGGGGAATTGCGGCGCGACTGGGACGGCAACCGCGTGTGGTCCCTGCCCGAACTGGGCGGGACATTGCATTTCGTGCGCGGACCAGGCGCCGGCCTGGATTGCGCCTTGATTGGCGCGAGAGGACTGAGCGTAAGTTTGCGGCAAGGAGGCGAGAAACTGCGCTTGCGGTCCGGCGGTTCAACGCGCAGTCTGAAAAACCTGCTGCAGGAAGCGCGCATGCCGCCCTGGGAGCGCGAGCGCCTGCCCCTGATCTATTGCGCCGATGCGCTGGTAGCGGTTCCCGGCCTGGGCGTGGCAAGCGGCTGGCAGGCCAGAGGCGGCAATGTCGGTTGGACGATCACTTGGCGGCGGCAAGAATAGACCACTTCCGCGGCTGTCATGCACCATGCATGGCGGCGCTACCTGCCGACGCGACACTCGGACAATTCACAGATTGTTCCGGTAACAGGCTTTCGATAGAATAGACAAGCCAGGGTGTTTTCGCGTTTTCGATGCCGGTATCGCCCCCCTCTCCCCCTCCAATCAATCAACCGAGAGGAAATCATGACGCCTATGTTCCGCCGTTACCTTGTCCTGCTGTCCTTAGTATGCTGCCTGACGCCGCTTGCCGCCTGGAGTGATGCCTACCCGAGCAAGTCGATTCGCCTGGTCATCCCTTTCTCTCCCGGAGGGGCGACCGATGTGGTGGCGCGGATCGTCGCGCAAAAACTGACCGAGGCGTTTAAGCAATCGGTGGTGGTGGATTCCCGGCCCGGCGCCAACGGCATCATCGGCACCGATATCGTCGCCAAGGCCGCTCCCGACGGCTACACCCTGCTGGCATCGGTGGCCAGCGCCCACACCTTGAATCCCAGCATTTACAAGCTGCCCTACGATCCGCTGAAGGATTTCGTGGCGGTGTCCCTAGTGGCCAACCTGCCCATTATGGTCGTGGCCCATCCGTCGCTACCTGCCAAGACCATCCAAGAGTTTATCGCCTTGGCGAAATCCAAGCCCGGTCAGATCAACTTTTCCTCCGGCACCAGTCTGATCCAACTCACCGGCGAGTTGTTCAAGTCGGCCACCGACACCAATATCGTGGCCATCCCCTACAAGGGCACCGGGCCGCAACTGACGGCAGTGCTGGCCGGAGAGGTTTCGCTGACCTTCGATCCGTTCACTGCCCTGTCCCAGGTGAAAGCCGGCAAGCTCCGCGCCTTGGCGATTCTCGCTCCCAAGCGCTCGCCCCTGCTCCCGGATGTCCCCACTCTCGAGGAAGCCGGCGTTCGGGGAGTGGATGTCGCTTCCTGGGTCGGAATCCTCGTTCCGGCCGGCACTCCCAATGAAATCGTGAATCGCTTGCAGGGGGAAATCGCCAAAATCGCCGCCATGCCGGACGTGAAAGAACGATTCGCCAGCATCTCTTACGAACCTGTGGGCAGTACGCCGGAACAGTTTGCCAATCTCATTCGGGTGGAACTCGCCAAATGGGCCAAAGTCGTGAAAGAGACCAATTTCAAAGTCGAGTAATCACTGTCTATCATATTTGTGGGGCAGGGATAATGGACAAGACAACTTTCCGATGGAAATCACGCAGGAGGCGAAGTGGGCCGATCGCAGACAGATAAGCCGCAGTTTCCGGACACCGGGAGCTTAGGCAAGGCTAATAAGCGGAGCACAAAAATTGCCTCCGTCGACGAAGTGGTGAGCCTGATTAAACCGGGATGCAAACTCGGCCTTGGTGGCGCCCTGCACGAATCGCGGCCCATCGCCTTGCTTCGCGAAGTTGTCAAACGCCGAATCGGAGATCTCTCCCTCTATTCCGGGCCGGTTGCCGGCTATGATGTTGATCTGTTGATAGGCGCCGGCTTGGTGAAAGAAACCTTCATTCCGGCCATTACGTTCGAATCCCACGGCCTAGCCCCAAATTTCCGTCAGGCGGTGGAGGGAGGGTTGGTCAAGGCTCATATTCTGGACGTTCTCACCGTGGTGGGCGGCCTGATGGCGGCTGGATTGGGTTTGCCGTTTTTCCCGATAGCCGCGTTGAAAGGAACGGATGAGGTGAAGTACAACCCCCTCATCAAGAAATTCACCCCGCCGTTTGGGGATGAAGATATTTACGCTGTCCAGCCAATCGTCCCTGATGTTGTTCTATTGCACGCGGCCGAGAGCGATCCTTTCGGCAATATCAGGAACTATGGCGCGTTTCGCTCTGTTGACCAACTCCTTGCCAAGGCAGGCAAGACGGTCATTGTGAGCGTCGATAAGATCGTCAGCCCGGAAACGATCATGCAGGATCCCTATCGGACAACCATCCCCTGTGTATACATACACAAGGTGGTGGAGATTCCCTATGGAGCCCATCCGACTGCCTCGCCGTCCATCTATTCGATGGACGATGATCACATCGCCGATTACTGGCAGGCTGCGGAACTTAAGAGAACCGGGCGGAACCCGGAGGTATTTAAGGACTATCTGCGCCGCTATGTCGATGAACCGGATTCGATCTATCGCTATTTGGAGCTGGTGGGCGGCATGAGAAAGCTCGTTGAGCTCGAGAAAGAGGAGCGGCAATTGTGACGAGCCTAGCCTGCAAACCCGTCGAGTTGATGGCTATTGTCCTGGCCCGGGACATCGGCGATGGCGAAAAAGGTGCCGCCGGAATCGCTGCCGCGGTACCGAATGCCGCAATGTTTCTTGCACGGCGCCTGCACGCCCCCAACTTCAGTATTTGTGGTGAATTGGTCGTCAACCCCAAGCCTAAACGCCTCTACGCATCCGTCTCGGATCACCGCTACCACTATGGAGCGGAAGCCGAGGAAGGGTTTCTGGAACTTTTTGGCAGCTCCCACAAAGGTCTGGATTTCTGGTTCCACAGCGGCATTCAGATCGATAAGTATGGGAACGTCAATCTCCACCTGCTTGGGAGCGTAGAGCGTCCCACTTTCAGGGGCCCGGCCCTCGCGAACGTGTCCTTTGCGGTGACTTCGACGCGCTTCTATTTGTATCCGATGGTCCATAATCGACGGGTGTTTGTCGACAAGGTCGACTTCATCAGTGTGCCAGGCAACCTCCAAGGCCCGGAGAGCAAGGCAATGGCAGGCCTCAGGAACGAGGGCCCCAGGCTATGCGTTTCGCCCTTGGCGGTGATGGATTTCGACCCCGTCACGCTGCGCATGCGCCTGCGCTCGGTTCACGCAGGACACACGGTAGATGAAGTGCTGGCAAATACGGGCTTCGATCTCATCGTGCCTGAACGCGTGCCGATTACCGAGCCTCCGACCGAGGAGGAACTGCGTGTGCTGCGCGAGGAGGTTGACCCCGATGGCTTGCTGCGCAGTTACTAGACCGGCCCGGAAATACTTTGGCCGTTTCGGCGTGACGCACGAGGATACTTGGTTGGGAGCCTAGCTAAGGAGGGTCTGCAGGATGGAGCAAGCACTGACGGGAATACGAGTGCTGGATCTCACGCTAGCGTATTTGGGCCCCTATGCCACGCAACTGTTGGCGTATATGGGCGCGGAGGTCATTCACGTCGAATCACCCCGCGGCGAACTGAGCCGTGGAATTGACGCCCGCGGCGGCACCAGCCATTTGTTTGCTCTGTTGAACAACGGCAAGAAGTCCATCACCTTGGACCTGCGTACGCGGGAGGGGCAGGACATCTTCAGGCAACTCCTGGGGCGAACCGATATCCTCGTGCAAAATTACGCGTACGGTATTCTGGAGAGCTTCGGCTTCTCATGGGAAACGCTGCGGGAGATCAATCCCAGGCTGATCTATGCGACCGCGACGGGCTACGGCAGCTACGGCCCCTACCGGGACTGGAGTTCAGTCGATATTGCGGTCCAGGCCAAGTCGGGGCTCATGAGCGTTAACGGCTACCCGGATCGTCCGCCATGCCGATTAGGTGCGGCAATTACAGATCCGTTCGCCGGCCTGCACCTGCTCACCGGAGCCTTGGCGGCGCTGTATCAACGGGAAAGAACCGGGCGCGGGCGAAGGATCGAGGTATCGCTGCACGACGCCACCGTAGGCTCATTGGCCGTCAACCTGGCGGCATACTATGCAAGCGGCCGCGTTCCGGAGCGCCAGGGCAGTGGCCAGACCTCGGGGCTCGCGCCAATGGGCGTGTTCGAAACTTCGGACGGCTATTGTGCGCTGACAGCCGTTCAGGACAACTGGTGGAATGGTTTGTTGGAAATTTTGGGTCGCGCCGAACTGAAGTCGGATCCGCGCTTCGCTACGCCAAGCGCCCGCCGGGAAAACAAGGAGTTGGTGGACCAAATCGTCAATTCCTGGACGCACACCAGGACCAAGCATGAGGTAGAGCAGGAGTTGAACAAACACGGCGTTCCCGCCGGAGCGGTGTTGGATTTGGAAGACATACTGGGTGATCCTCAATATGCGGAACGCGAGACCTTCGTGGAGACGGAGCACCCAGTACTCGGCCGCCTGAAGACATTTGGCAATTTCATCAAGTTCTCGGATTCACCGTCACCGAGGCTGAACCCCGCGCCGGCACTCGGTGAAGATAATGATTCCGTATACATTGATCTGCTCGGCTACAGCGCCGAGGCGGTGGCCAAGTTCAAGGCGAATGGCGTCATCTAATCTCGAGGAGAATGTCCGGGTCTCTCATTCGTAGCGATGAATGGGGCACGGAATTGGCCAAGCGGGGTAAACCCGTCGAGTGACGCTTCCACCGCCCTCTTCCCAACCCGGAGAACTGCCCCAAGAGAGCCATCCACCGAATCCTCGTCTTATTGACTACCAGCTTAGCTGTCGCTTCCTTGACGGCATACGCTCAAACCTGTCCCAGCAAGCCTATCCGGGTCACCCAGCGCATAAAAGGCCATGGCAGGGTTGCGAATGTCGAGGCGCTCGAATCTCGTGAAGCCCGCTTCGCGTGCCATCGCTCTGGCCCGCCCTTCGCCCCAACAGGCACCCAGGCCCGGCCCGCCCTGCGCCAGCGATTGCGGCACGCAGTGTAGGCAGCTCATTCCGTAGAGCATGCGCGCAAATGGGTTCTGGATGTTTTTCTCCAACTGGTCGGCTACCTTGGGCTCCACCATCAGATAGGTGCCGCCTTCGTTGAGCGCGGAACGGATGCGTTTCATCGCGCCCAAAGGGTCGGGCAGATCGTGGATTACGTCGAAGGTGCTGATGAAGTCCCAGCCAGGATCGGTGGGCAAAGCTTCTACAGGCTCGGCAAAAAACGCGATTCGGTTGCCCAAGCCAACTTCGCGCGCATAGCCGCGCGCGATATCGATCGAACGCGCGTCGAAATCGAGCCCGGCGATGGTCGCGGCCGGGAAGGCCTTGGCCAGCGTTACCGGCACCACGCCGGTGCCACAGCCCACATCGAGCGCGCGACCTCCGGCCTGCAGGCGCGCTACCACCTCTGGCATCGCGGGCAGCCAACTGCGCACCAGGCGGTTCTCGTAGACCGAGCGATTCATCGCCTCCAGAGAACCGGGCAGTTCCGCACCAAAATCGGAAAACGAAACACCTTTGCCCGTCTTGAATGCAGTTACCAACCGCGGCGTCATCGCCAGAAAACCGGGAAGGCCCTGGAACAAACCGCCGAGGTAGTATTCCGACGAAGCGTCGGTCAGGTACATGGCATGTTCGTCCGGCAGCGCAAACGTGTCGGCGGCGGGGTCATGCTCGACATAACCCGCGCCGGCCATTACGGCGAGCCATTCCTCGACATACCGGGAAGAGGCCCCGGCGCGCTCAGCGAGCGCATCGGGGCTCAACGGCCCCGCCCCAGCCATGGCCTTGAACAAGCCGCTGCGATCGCCAACGAACAGCAGTCCGGCAGCCAACGTGGTACCTACATCACCCACGAGCTTCAACATGAACCGCGTGGATTTTTCCTTGTCCATTAGCGTCTCCTGAACTTTTCGTGCAGCATTGCGGTGGCACGGCACTCTGCGTAGTTGCAAAGTTGAGCGTCGGTGCGTGTCCGGTTCGGGTCGCAAGCAGCCAACGGCATCGGCTTCGGCTGAATCCCCGGAATAATGTCCCCTCGGAACATTTCCGCTGTCGGTGCCGTAAATGTGTCATCGAACGTCCGGGCTTTAAGACCGCGAGACGCAACGTGCAGACTCGACTTCAATCGCCTACTTCAAGTCCGGGAAATCCTCTTCTCCAAAGTCAAGCGGGCCGCGTTGCTGGCTGGCGCGATTGCGTGCTTCGTTGTTGCGCAACTCGACCCGGCGAATCTTGCCGGAAATCGTTTTCGGCAGCTCGGCAAACTCCAGGCGGCGAATGCGTTTGTAGGGCGCCAGCTTGTCGCGCGCAAACGCCATCACCTCACGCGCCAATTCCCTGCTCGGATCGTAACCGGCACGCAAGGCAATGAAGGCCTTGGGTACCGCAAGCCGCAATGGATCGGGACTGGGTACCACCGCCGCTTCCGCCACCGCTGCATGCTCGATCAGCACGCTCTCCAGTTCGAAGGGACTGATGCGATAGTCGGAAGCCTTGAACACATCGTCAGCGCGGCCAACGTAAGTGAGATAGCCATCCGCATCACGGTTGGCCACGTCACCGGTATGGTAGTAGCCGTTGCGCATGGCCTCATCGGTCTTGCCGGCATCACCGGCATAACCCACCATCAAACCGAGCGGGCGCGAATCGAGCGCGAGGCAAATTTCGCCCTCTTCGGCGAGTTGGTCATCGGCATCGAGCAACACGACGTCGTACCCCGGTAGCGGCCGCCCCATTGAACCGGGCTTAACGGTTTGCCCCGGCGAATTGCCGACTTGCGCCGTGGTTTCGGTCTGGCCGAAGCCGTCGCGAATCGTGATGCCCCAGGCTTTCTTCACTTGCTCGATAACTTCCGGGTTGAGTGGCTCACCCGCGCCGATCAACTCGCGCAAACTGGTCTTGTGCGCGGCCAAATCATCCTGAATCATCATGCGCCACACGGTGGGTGGAGCGCACAGTGTCGTCACTTTGCAACGGGCGAGGACGTCCAGCATGGACGGCGCATGAAAGCGTGCGTAGTTGTAAATAAAGATCGTGGCGCCGGCGTTCCATGGCGCGAAGAAGCAGCTCCAGGCGTGCTTCGCCCAGCCGGGCGAACTGATGTTGAGGTGAATATCTCCGGGTCGCAGTCCGATCCAGAACATGGTCGACAAATGGCCGATCGGGTAACTCTGGTGCGTGTGCAACACGAGCTTCGGTTTTGAGGTCGTGCCTGAGGTGAAATACAGCAGCAGCGGATCGCTCGACTGAGTGGCGCCATCGGGCGTGAAGGTGGGGGAAGCCTGGTAGCCGCTCTCGAACGGCACCCAGCCCGGAACAGCGCCGCCCACGCTGATGCGGGTGTATGCCCCAGTGACGTCGCGGAACTTGTCTGTATAGGCCGCACCGGCCACCACGTGCCGCACCTGACCGCGCTCCTGGCGATCGCGCAAGTCTTCCGTCGTCAGCAAAGTCGAGCCCGGAATCACCACGGCGCCGAGCTTGAACGCCGCCAGCATGGTCTCCCACAGTGGCACTTCGTTACCCAGCATGATGAGCATGCGGTCGCCGCGTCTTACTCCTTGCGCGCGCAGAAAGTTGGCGATGCGGCTGGAGCGCTCCGACATCTCGGCGTAAGTAAGTTTGTTCTCGGCGCCGCTCTCATCCACCACCCACAGGGCCGGGGTTGAATTACCCTTGGCGAAGACGTCGAAATAATCCAGCACCCAATTGAACTGCTCCAGCCTGGGCCAGGTGAACTCGGCGTAAACCTTTGAGTAATCGGTGTTGTTCGCCTGGAGAAAATCCCTGGCCTTGAGAAACTCGGTGGCTGAATGCATCTCCCCCTCCCGCGATATGCCTTAGTGATAATCGGGAACCGCTCATGAACATGGTGGTGTCGTCAATAGGAATCGAATTCACAAACTTGTAAACATAAATCACTATATAAGTCATTTGTTGTGCCAGTCAACACAGCAATGTTGGTTTTGAGCGTGTGGCATGGAGCGCGTGCGTTTGTCGAGTTCTAACGCGCATGCAAGCGACCGCGCCCGATACGGGCTTCATCCCGCCCGCACGGCGCCCTTGGCCAGCAAGGCTTCGACATCCGCCGCGCCCAATCCCCATTGCTCCAGCGCCTCGCAGGAATGTTGACCGGGGTTCGGGGTGGGGTCCAGGGCCGGAGCATCAAATTTCCTGTAGTGGCTGCAACTTGAGCAGGTCCGCGACATGTTGAGAGTTCCAAGCTGCGGCTTTGCGTTTCTTAGGCCGGCTCTTGGCGTTGCCCTTGTCCAAGCGGAACGAATTGAGGTACGATGAAAAAGTGTGTAAATGAAAAAAGCGGCGTAGCCTTTCGGTTGGAACTGTGATTTCAACTAACGCCCGGTTAGCGCCGGGATGAAAGGGAACGCCACCATGAAAGAGAAGAACACAGGCACCGAGTCTGCCATCGTGTTTGAGCAATTGGAGGTAGGGAATGAAACTGCTATATAAAGGTCTGGCATTTTTAATGCTACTGAGCGTACTGAGCGGCGCCAGCGCAGTCTTCGCTCAGGAGAAACTGACATTGCGGGTTTCCGACCAGTTTCCTACCACCCACTTCGTCCATGACAGCGTCAAGTTTTGGATAGCCGAGGTCGAGAAGGCGACTGGTGGAGCGGTGAGGTTCGATTACTATTCCGGCGAGCAATTGGGCAAGGCCAAGGATCAGTTGGCGTTGATTCAATCCGGGGTGGTGGATGTCAGCCTGGTGGTGCCGGGCTATGTCTCCGACAAAATGCCTTTATCCGCCGTAGCGGAGCTGCCGGGGATGGGCAATCCCAATACGTCCTGCGTCGGCAGCATCGCCTACATGAAGCTGGCCCAGGAAGGGATTTTCGCCAAACAGGAGTATGGCCCGGCCGGCGTGCGGGCCATTTGGGGTTTCGCCTTTCCCCCTTACCAACTCATGATGGCCCAGCGGCGCATTGCCCCATTAAAGGAGATCGAGGGAGCCAAGATCCGTACTGTAGGCAGTTCCATGGAGTTCCTGGTACGTCATTTGAAGGGGGTGCCGGTGAAGATTTCCGCGCCGGATGCCTATGAGGCGCTGTCCCGGGGAACCATTGACGGAGTGATGCTTACCCACGCCTCCCTATTCGCCTACAAAATGGAAGGCTTGATCAAATACGCAACCTCGAGCGGAAGTTTCGGCGGTACGGTGGGAGCGTATAGCATCAGCGAGAAACGCTGGAAGGAACTCCCGGCCACGGTCCAGAAGGCGATTATGGATGCCGGGGAGAAGGCCACCCGCAACTTGTGCGCTTACATGGAGCGGGATACCCAGGAAGCCCAGGAGAAGCTCAGGCAACGGGGCGTCACCATAGTCACCTTTTCGGCCACGGAGCAGAAGGAGCTGGAGGGCATCTATGCCGCTACCGCCACCGAATGGGTGGCGAGCATGGATAAGCGCGGCAAGCCGGGGAGTGAAGCGCTGAAGGCATTTACCGAGGCCCTGAAGGCCGGACGTTGATATGACTTTACCGTCCAGGCCGCTGGATGTCCCCAAGCCGGCCAAAATCGTGAAAGAGACCGGTCGACTGGCGGGATAAGAACTGACCGAATCTTGGGGACGGCAGGTTATCAAGGAAATCATCGGCAAGCTCAACACCGAAATTAACGAGGCCATGAGCAGCCGGGAAATTCGAGTAACCCCGCTGGCTCAGGGCGCCGAGCTTGCTCCTCAAACCCCAGAGCAACTCGATGCTTTCCTCAAGACTGATATCGCTAAATAGGCGCGGGTCGTCAAGGAAGCAACGTCAAGGCGAAATGACGCCCCCTTTTTTTCCAACCCGGAGAATTGCCCCATGAGAGCCATCCACCGAATCCTCGTCTTATTGACTGCCACCTTAGCTGTCGCCTCCTTGACGGCATACGCCCAAACCTATCCCAGCAAGCCTATCCGGGTCATCGTTCCTTTCTCCGCCGGTAGCGCCACCGACGTTTTGACCCGCGTGGTGGGAGCCAAGATGGCCGAAGCCTGGGGCCAACAGGTGGTGGTGGACAACCGTCCGGGAGCCAGCGGCATCATCGCCGCCGAAGCCGCCGCCAAGGCCCCCGCCGACGGCTATACGCTGTTCTTCACCAGCAACACCACGCAGGCCGCCAACCCCAGCCTGTTCGTGAAACTGCCTTACGATCCGGTGAAGGATTTCGCTCCGATCGCTCCCCTGGCGACGGCCGCCAATCTTCTGGTGGTCAGCCCCTCCCTCGGGGTATCCACCGTCAAGGATCTCATCCAACTGGCAAAAGCCCATCCGGGCAAACTCAATTTCGCCTACGGCAGCAGCTTGTCCCGGACCAATGGTGAAATGTTCAAATCCATGGCGGGCATCGACATCGTCGGCGTACCCTACAAGAGCAATCCCCAGGGGGTCACGGACTTGATCGCCGGCCACGTCTCCATGATGTTCACCGACACCATTACCTCCCTGCACCATGTCAAGGCGGGCAAGCTGGCGGCATTGGGCATCGGCAGCGGCAAACGCTCCACCTTGCTTCCGGACATTCCCACCGTGGCCGAAGCCGGAGTGCCCGGATACGAACTGACCGGATGGCTGGGAGTGTTCGCCCCGGCAGGCACGCCGGACGACATCGTCGCCAAGCTTAACGCCGAAATCAATCGGATTCTGAACTTGCCCGATATCCGCGAGCGCCTGACTCAACAGGGGCTGGATGTGCTAACCGGCACTCCCGCCCAACTTGGCGCGCTGGTCCGCAGCGAAATCCCCAAATGGGCCAAGGTCATCAAGGAAGCGGGGATCAAACCCGAGTGATCGCCACACCGCCGCGGAAAAATTCTTTGAGGACACACCGAGGTACCAAGGACTCCGACGCTCTGCCCTGGGTCGGCGGGGATCTGAACTAACGAGGAAACCGTGGCTGACGACCGGGCATTCATGCTGGCTGCACTGGAACAGGCGCGCGAGGCGCAGGCCGCGGGCGAGGTTCCGGTCGGCGCCGTGGTAGTCAAGGACGGGGAGATCATCGGCGCGGGGTTCAATGCCCCCATCAGCCGCCAAGATCCCGCGGCACATGCGGAAATCCTCGCGCTGCGCGACGCTGCAAAACGACGAGGCAATTATCGCCTGCCCGGCTGCGTGCTGTACGTCACGCTGGAACCCTGCGTGATGTGCGTAGGCGCCATCTTGCATGCGCGCATCGAGCGCCTGGTCTACGGCGCCGCCGACCCCAAGACCGGCGCCTGCGGCAGCGTGATTGACCTGTTCGCCGAGCCCCGGCTCAATCACCATGCTAGCGTCACCGCAGGTGTCATGGACGAGAAATGCGCCGCGCTGCTGCGCGAGTTCTTTGCCGCGAAACGGGCGAAAGTCTGAGATGGCGTGCATCGAAATTAGCCTTGCGCAACAGACCCTGAAGCTGCTGGATGACAGGGGTGGATTGCTGCGCAGCTATTCGATATCAACGTCGAGAAATGGTCCCGGGGAAAAAAAAGATAGCTTCTGTACACCGCGCGGCCGGCACATCATCCGGGCGAAGATCGGCGCTGGCGTTGCAGAGAACACGATATTCATCGGGCGCAGGCCGAGCGGCGAGATCTACACTCCGGAACTGGGTGAGCGCCATCCCGGACGCGACTGGATCCTGACGCGCGTCCTGTGGCTGTCGGGTTGCGAATTGGGGTTCAACCGCCTGCGCAACGTCGACACGATGCGGCGCTATATCTATATCCACGGCAGTCCGGACAATTCGCAAATGGGCAAACCCGGCTCGAGCGGTTGCATCCGCATGCACAACCGCGACATCATCGAGCTGTTCGATCAGGTGGCGCCGGGTACGCCGGTAGACATCCTCGAAACCTGATTAACTTCCGGGCGGTGTCAGATACGGCGGCCCGTTTGCTCTTGCTGCAAAGACTGGTACAACTCATAGGCGTGTTCGGGTTTCATCTGTTCATGCACGACTTTGTTGACCGCCTGTAGCATAGCCGACGGTGCGTCCGACTGGAAAATATTGCGGCCCATGTCCACGCCTGCCGCACCTTCCTGCACCGCGCGATACGCCATGGTGAGGGCATCAAGCTCGGGGAGTTTCTTGCCACCGGCCATCACCACCGGAACGGGACAGGAAGCGGTTACCGTCTCGAAACCCTCGGTGACGTAATAGGTCTTGACGAACTGCGCGCCGAGCTCGGCGCAGATGCGGCAGGCCAGACGGAAGTAGCGTGCGTCTCGCACCATGTCCTTGCCGACGGCGGTCACGCCAAGCACCGGGATTCCACGGCCGAGCCCTGCGTCCACGAGCCGTGTCATGTTGTGGACCGATTGTGACTCGAATTCACCACCGATGTACACCTGCACTGCGACGGCCGCCACGTTGAGGCGCGTCGCATCGTCCATGTCCACCGCAATGTGCTCGTTCGAAAGCTCTTTGAGGATGCTCGGCCCGCCGCTCGCACGCAGCACGACGCCGCTTTGCAAAGACGAAGGGATGGTGCTGCGCAGGATGCCGCGGGTGCACATCAGGGCGTCCGCGCTCTGGAGCAGGGGAACGATGGTAACGTCCACCCGCTCGAGGCCGGCGGTGGGGCCCTGAAAGTAGCCGTGGTCCACGGCCAGCATCACGGTCTTGCCGGAGCCAGGCTGGAAAATGCGCGAAAGCCGGTTCTGCATCCCCCAATCGAGGGCGTTCGCGCCGCGGATGTTTGACTGCGGGGCTTTTATGGGAATGTCGAGGAAATATTCCTTGGTGTCCTTGAGATTGTCGGCGTCAGCCATGCTCGCATTTCCCTCTTTGTGCAAGAAATCTGGCCGTCAGTATACACGCAGGTTCACGGCTTCCGGACGGCGCGTCCAGGCGCAAGCCCGGCTTGATCAGCATACGCGCGCATGCACAAGCGCGAGATCGTCGAACCGGTCGATCAGGGTGCGCCGGGGGCGCTGTCAGGCGGCCTCTAAACCTGATCAGCGCCCAAACAGGCCGCGGATCTGGCTCGCGTCTGGCCGGTTAATCACACCCTTTTCGGTAATGAGGCCGGTGATCAACGCCGCAGGCGTGATATCGAACGCGGGGTTGGCGACGCTGACGCCCTCGGGCGCCCAGCGCACGCCGCGAAAGCCGGTGACTTCCGCGGCGTCGCGCTCTTCGATCGGAATGGCGCTGCCATCGGCGCTGGCGCTATCGATGCTCGAGAGCGGCGCGGCAACGTAGAACGGGATGCGATGGCGCTCGGCCAGCACCGCCAACGTGTAGGTGCCGATTTTATTCGCCGCATCGCCGTTGGCGGCAATGCGGTCGGCGCCGACGACGATGACGTCGATGCGGCTCTGTTGCATCAGATGACCCGCCATATTGTCCGTCACCAGCGTCACGGGAATATTTTCCTGCACCATTTCCCAGGCGGTGAGCCGCGCGCCCTGCAGATAAGGGCGGGTTTCGTTGGCGATCACGCTGATGCGCTTGCCGGCATCGCGCGCCGAGCGGATCACGCCCAACGCCGTGCCGTGGCCGGCGGTGGCAAGCGCGCCGGCGTTGCAATGGGTCATGATGCGGGCGCCATCGGCGATTAGCGGCGCGCCGTGGCGCCCGATGGCGCGGCATATCCCGATGTCGTCGCCGTGTATTTGCCGCGCCAGTGCCAGCAGCGATTCTGCGGCCGTCTGCGTGGACTCGTTGCGGGTTTGCGCATGGACCTCGCGCATGCGCGCTATGGCCCAGAACAGATTGACCGCCGTCGGGCGGCTCGCTGCCAGCACCTTGAACGCATGTTCCAGCGCGCTGTCGAATTGCGCACGCGCCGCGCCGGCATGGCGTTGCGCTTCCACTGCCACGCCGTAGGCGGCGGTGCAGCCAATCGCGGGGGCGCCGCGCACGACCATGGCGCGAATCGCATTTGCTGTTTGCACCGCATCCGCGCAGGCGACGTACTCGAATTCAAGCGGCAGCCGCCGCTGATCGATCAGTTCCAGCCGGCCGTCGCGCCAGCGCAAGGTTTCGACTTGCATGATCTAGATCACCCTTTCGTTGCCGCCATCCACCGGCACTTGCGCCGCCGTAGTTTTGGCGAACAAGGGACCGCACATCTCGGCGGCGAGTTCGGCGACGTCGCGGCTCCTGACCTCGGTCCTGAGAATATTATTTGTCTTGTATTCTTCCACGCTGAGGCCATAGTGCTTGGCCCGCTGTGATAGCACCTCGTCGGTCCAGATGCCGGTATCAAACACCGCGTTCGGATGGACGGAGTTGATGCGGATCCCGTCCGCCCCCCATTCCAGCGCGGCGACCCGGGCGAGCTGGTTGAGCGCGGCCTTGGAGGCCGAATACGCCGCTGCGCCCGGACCCGGCGCCGGCACGTTCTTGGAGCCGATGACCACCACGCGTCCGCCCTTGGGCGCGAGCTTGAGCAGGGGATGGCAGGCACGCAGCAGGTAGAGGTTGGCGTCAAGGTTGATGGCCATGATTTTGTGCCATTCCTCGGTAGCGAGCTCGCTGATCTTGCGGCTGGCCGCGAAAATGCCCGCGTTCAGCACCAGCATGTCGAGGCCGCCGAAGGCCAGAACCGCGCGCTCCAGCGCGATCTTGATCGCCTGCTCGTCGGTTAGGTCGCACCTCGCGCCGAGGAAATCCCCGCGCCGGTAAAGAGTCTCAACCGCAGGATTGATATCCAGTCCGACTACGGCCGCTCCGCGCGCGAGCAGTGCTTCGACGCAGGCTTTTCCGATACCGGAAGCGGCGCCAGTGACCAAGGCGATTTCTCCGCTGAAAGGCGGCGGCGTGACGCCTTTTCGCAACTTGGCTTGCTCCAGGTCCCAGTACTCGACCTCGAATAGTTCGCGTGCGGGTAGGGCATGGTAGCCGCCCAGAGCCTGCGAGCGCTGCATCACCTGCATGCTGTGCCGGTACAACTCGGCCACTATCGCTGCGTCTTGCGCGTTCCGGCCGGCAGCGGCTAGGCCGAATTCCGCGTCGAGCACCATGCGCGGCGCCGGATCGAGCATGGTCTTGGGTTGCTTCGCGTGCGGAGCGTGCGCGTCGAAATAGGCCTTATAGCCGCGCGCGTAAGCGTCCACGTCGTCGCCGAGCATGGGCACGCGCTTGGTGCGGATGATATGGTCGGGCGTGACCGGTCCTTGCTGCGAGAGTTGGGCGAGGTCTGGGCGCTGCGCGAACGCCAGCGTGTCGTCGTCGACCAAGGTCGCCATAATCATCGGCGCGCCGGCCGCAGCCGACAACTGGCGCCGCAATTGCGCCTGCCGCAGCATCTCGAATCGAGCCGGTCTGATGCCGGAGACCGCGATGTCCCAGGCCTGCCGCGCCTTCAGATATTCCTCGGCGCGGCGCACCAGTTCGATCATGCGCTCGTAGGATTGCCGTGCGCTATCGCCGAAAGAGATAATGCCATGATGCATGAGCAACACGCCTACCGTATGGGCGCAAACCTGGCGCGCATGCTCGCGGGCGCACGCCCTGGCCAGGTCGAAACCCGGCATGACATAAGGGACGATAACGACCGTATCACCGTAGATCTCGCGCATGCGGCGTTCGCCCTCAGGAGCGTTGGCGATGGCCAATACCGCGTCGGCATGCGTATGGTCGACGAACTTGTAGGGCAGGCAGGCATGCAGGATAGTTTCGACCGAAGGCGTGGGCGCTGCAGATTCGAGCGTATGGGTGGCCAACTCGTTTGCGAGCTGCGTGTCCGACAGCGCATCCAACTGCACCAGCCGTCGCAAATAGTCCAGCGCCACCGGCGCGAAGCCGGCTGCCTCTATGGTCTCCAGGTCCCAGCCGCTGCCCTTGATGTACAGGACGTTCTCGTTCTCGCCGAACAGGTTCTTTCGCACCAGCTTGACCGAGGTGTTGCCGCCGCCATGCAGCACCAGGGTCTTGTCGCGCCCGAGCAGGCGCGAGCTATAGACGCGCAACTCGATCTCACTCCGGCATTGCGCCGCTTCCTTGTCGTCCCAGAGACTGTGCATGTTTCGCCCGCGAAGAAGGCGCGTATTATAACCGCCGTGCCAGCGCAGCCGTTTTCCGTTCACCTGTGCAACTGGGACCAAGCGCACGGCCTGCCGCATACTGAGCGTGCGCTTGAATGCCAAAACTTATGCCGCCGGGTTCTCCCGGCGTTACGGCTTCGCCATCTCGGGGTCGGAGTTCGTGGAGGCAGGCATAGCCCACGTCCCGATGCAACGCGATCTGGCTACCGCTCCAGGCTGAAGTGCAGGCTGACGGTAGGGCCGATATTGCCGCCGGGCAGAATGGTGCGTTCGGCGAAACTGACGCTGCCGTCCACGCCGAAAATCACCGCGGTTGAGGCGCGCGTTCCATATTTCGGCGAGACGATCAGTGCCGGCGACAACACGCGTTCCATTTCCGCGCCGATACCGGTATCGGGCAGCTCGCTCTCTGCCGCCGGTTCACGGTCATGGAGCAGATTCAGGAGCGCTTCGGCGCCGAACTCCCCCTCCAGTGCCGCCTGCAGGCGCCGCTTGCCGAGTTCGACTTTTGGCCAGGGCGTATCGAGCAGATGATTCGACAGCCCGTGGATTCCTGGCGACAGCTGTTGTACCGAACCCGTGCGGCTGGAGAGATAGAAAACGCCGTCGATATCACCGGCCAGCAGGTTGAAGCCGTTGTAACGCGGTGCTTCGATTGCGACGTCGCCGAGGTATTCGCGCGGCTCCTGGTCAGACGCAAGAAAGTCGCTTACCAGTTGACCGCGCGAGGGCGCATCGGATTTGCGCTCGCGCGGGTCACGAAAATTGGTGAGCGCGGCAAAACGGCCCGCACGCGTCACGCCCAGCCAGGTGCCCATGCACTCTAGGTCGCGTCCGGCAAGTATGTGTGGAAGGTCTTGCCAGAACGCCGCCCTGGCCGTGGGCCGCTGGTAATATTCGTCGCGGTTGGCTGCGATCACCAAAGGAAAATCGGAGTGCGCGCCATGCGCGATCAGGATCAGGCACATTGGGACGGCGTCAGGCGGAGTAGGGTAGGGGCTGGATGCTCAATGCTGGTCCATCGGCGGACTTGAAGTGCACGGTGGACTGGGCGAGGCTCGCCGTTTGCATCACCGCCAGCAGATCGTAGCCGCCGTCCGGCGCCGCCTGGGCGTTGACCACCATGCCGCTCGCCTGTCCATCCAGCGCACTGCTGATAAGCTCGTCCCCCGGCTGCGGCATGACCTCTCCCGCCACGTGCGCGAGGACCATGCGGCGCTTGAGTTGACCCAGGTACTGGGTGCGGGCGACGATTTCCTGCCCCGGATAGCAGCCTTTCTGAAAATTCACGGCGCCGATCAGTTCCATGTTGGCCATCTGCGGCACGAATTGTTCCTGGGTGGCGGGCGTGATCAAGGGCAGGCCGTTTCGAATCTCCAGCCATTCCCAACAGGGTGCACCGACCGGCCTGAGAACCGCTGTCAGCTTGCGCCACAGTCGTTTTGCCGATTCGAGTTCGGCGACCAACTGAAACCTTGCGCCGGGCAGCGCGATCAAGGTGCCGTTGGCCGGATCGCGGACGACCTGGTGCGCTTGTTGCGGGAGTGCGGGAAAAAATTCCCGCAATGCCGTAGCGGCGGCGCGGCCGGCCAGACCCAGGACCGGACGCGACTCGCTCACGTCGACCAGTTTCACCTTGGCGCGCAGCACGAACATGCCCAGCCGCTTTTGCACAGACGGCAGCAGGGAGCGCGCGAGTTGCAGGTAATAGGCTTGGTCTTCCTGCCACATCAGGAAATTGGCCAGCATGCGTCCTTTGGCAGAGCAGTAGGCTGCGTACTCGCTGCGCACCGGCGTGAGTTGTTTGACGTCGTTGCTGAGCTGGCCGTGGAGGAAAGCCTGCGCGTCGCCGCCGCCGCACGCTATCAGCCCCAGGTGGTCGAGCGGGGCAACGATGCCGCCATCGCGTGCCGCGCGCAACTCGGCCGCGGCATCGCCGAAATGGCCGACCGCGGCCGCCTCGATGCGGGCGCCGCGTTCGAGCAAGAAGTCCTGCCAGGCAGAAGTCATCGGCGTATTGCAGACTGGGAGACGTGGATTATGGCTTAAGTATGCGCGATAATGCGAAATTCAAGCAGGTATTCTGGCGTCTCGAAATTCCGGTTGCCCCGGCACGGATAAGCTCGCAAACGAATGTGGTCATGGATCAAACGCATTTTCCTCCTCGCACTCTGCTTGGCGCTGCTGGCGAGCGCAGGCTTGGGCTGGTATGCCCTCAGCCCGGTGACACTGCGTACTGATCCCGCGGATTTCTCCATCAGGCCCGGCAGCAGCTTGAGAAGCGCGACACGACAAATGGTCGAATCCGGGGTCGAGTTGAACGCCTGGCAGTTCAATCTGCTCGGCCGGTTGCTCGGAAAAGCCGGCGCCATTAAAGCCGGCAGCTATGAGGTCGGCCGCGGCGTCACGCCACTGGCCTTGCTGGACAAGCTCGGCGCGGGTGAAGTCAGCCAGGCGGAACTTGTATTTATCGAGGGCTGGACTTTCCGGCAGATGCGCGCGGCACTCGACGCGGATGTGGACGTAAAGCATGACAGCGTCGCGCTCAGCGATGCCGAAATCATGGGCCGGCTGGGCGCGGCCGGGCGCAGTCCTGAGGGGCTGTTCTTTCCAGACACTTATCTTTTTGGCAAGGGTACCAGCGATCTGGACATCCTCAAACGCGCGTACAAGGCAATGGACAGACAGCTTCAGGCGGCATGGCAGCAGCGCGCGCCGGATCTGCCCTATCGCAGCCCTTATGAGGCCTTGATCATGGCTTCCGTGATCGAGAAGGAAACCGGGCAAGCGACCGATCGCTCCTTGATCGGCGGCGTGTTCGTTAATCGGCTGCGCATCGGCATGATGCTGCAGACTGACCCGACAGTCATTTACGGGCTGGGTGAAAAATTTGACGGCAACTTGCGCAAGAAAGATTTGCTCAAAGATACACCGCATAACACCTACACCCGGGGCGGGTTGCCGCCGACACCCATCGCCATGCCCGGCCAGGCTTCGCTTCAGGCGGCGCTGAATCCGGCGAAGACCCAAGCACTGTATTTCGTCGCCCGCGGCGACGGATCAAGCGAGTTCTCGCGCACCCTGGCCGAGCATGAGCGCGCCGTGACCAAGTACCAGCGGCGGGGAGGGCGCTGAGATGCGCGGCAAGTTTGTCACTTTGGAGGGCGTGGACGGTGCGGGCAAGAGCACCCACCTGGACTGGATCGCCAGGCGCCTACAGGCCGCAGGCAAGAAAGTACAGGTGACGCGCGAGCCCGGCGGCACGCCGTTGGGAGAGGAATTGCGCAAGCTGCTGCTGGCGCGGTCTATGCACCTGGAAACCGAGGCCCTGCTCATGTTCGCCGCGCGGCGGGAGCATCTGGACAAGCTGATCCTGCCGGCGCTGGCGGCAGGCAGTTGGGTGGTTTCCGACCGGTTTACCGACGCTACCTTTGCCTACCAGGGTGGCGGGCGAGGCCTGGATCTGGGCCGTATCGAGACCCTGGAGCAATGGGTTCATCAGGGACTGCAGCCCGACCTGACCCTGGTATTCGACCTTTCGGTGGAGGAGGGCAAGCGCAGGCGCGTCGCAGCCACCTCCCAGCCTGATCGCTTTGAGCGGGAAGACCTGGATTTCTTTGCGCGGGTGAGGGCTGTCTATCTGGCCCGGGCTGAGCGCTACCCGCAAAGAATCCGGCTTATCGACGCCAGTCGGACGGTTGAAGATATTCGTAAATCACTTGAAGATACTATCTTAACACTTTGTCAATAAACTATTATCCTTGGCAAGATACGGTATGGAATCACCTCGTGGGCATGCGCGGAGGGCTGCCTCACGCCTTGCTGTTCCACGGCCGCCCAGGCATAGGCAAACTGCACCTGGCCGAGGTCCTCGCTCAATCCCTGCTGTGCGAAAACCGGTTGCATACCGGCTTGGCCTGCGGCGCCTGTCCCGCTTGCGGCTGGTTTGCAGCCGGCAACCATCCCGATTACCGATTGGTTCAGCCTGAAGCGCTCGCACCGGACGATATGGATGCGGGTGCCGGGGAGACCGACGCAGAGGACAAGAAGAAATCCAGCAAACAGATAAAGATCGAACAAATTCGAGCGCTCGGTGATTTCCTCAATGTGGGCGCACATCGCGGCGGCAACCGGGTGGTGCTGATTCACCCGGCCGAAAGCATGAATCCGGGTTCCGCCAATGCCTTGCTCAAGAGCCTGGAGGAACCGTCCTCAGGGTTGATTTTTTTGCTGGTATCGCATCAACCGCGGCGCTTATTGGCAACGGTGCGCAGCCGCTGTCACGCGCTGCCGCTGGCTTTACCGCCACGCGATGTGTCACTGCGCTGGTTACAGGGGCAGGGCGGCGCGGCCACGGCCGCAGGGCTGGCATTTGCCGGCAATGCGCCCCTGGAGGCGGCTTTGCTGCAGGACGAGGAGGCCGATACGCGGCGGCGGTTGTTCGACTTGCTCGGCCAAGCATCGACCAGCGCGCTGAGTTTGGCGGATTACTGCCAGCGCTTGCCGCCGGGTCCCGTGGTGGATTGGATGCTCAAGTGGACCTACGATCTCATCGCGTTGGCGAGCAGCGGGAAAGCGCGATACAACGTCGACCGGGAAAAAGCGTTGAACCAGCTCGTGCGTACAATGCCAACGCTCAAGCTGCTGCGCTTCTACAGCGCCTTGGCGTCGATGAAGGCCATCTCCGAGCACCCTTTGAACGCCAGGTTGTTCTTCGATGACTTGTTTATTGCGTACAAAGAGATAGTTTAGATTTGTCATGCTCGTCGATTCGCATTGTCACATCGACTTCGAAGAGTATTCAGGTCGGATCCCGCAAGTCCTCGAAAGCATGAAGCACAATCAGGTCACCCACGCCTTATGCGTGTGCGTGAATCTCGCCGATTTTGCGCGGGTATTGGCCCTGGCTGAAAATCATCTCCAACTGTTTGCGTCGGTGGGGGTGCATCCGGATCAAGCTGAAGATGCAAGCCCCAAGGTCAGTGAGCTGATCGAGCGCGCCCGGCGCCCGAGGGTCGTCGCCATAGGTGAAACCGGCCTGGATTACTATCGCCAGAACGGTGATCTGGAGTGGCAAAGAGCGCGCTTTCGCACGCATATACGCGCCGCGCGCGAGTGCGGAAAGCCCTTGATCGTTCATACTCGCGACGCCGGCGAGGACACCTTGCGCATCATGCGTGAAGAGCGTGCGGACACGGTTGGCGGAGTAATGCACTGTTTCACCGAAACCCTGGAAGTGGCAAGAGCCGCAATGGAGCTGAATTTCTACATCTCCTTTTCCGGTATCGTCACCTTCAAGAATGCGGTTGCGATCAAAGAGATCGCGAAGACCGTGCCTCTGGAGCGCATGCTGATTGAAACCGACTCACCTTATCTAGCGCCGGTGCCGCAGCGCGGGAAAACCAACGAACCGGCCTGGGTCAGGCATGTGGCCGAGGAGATTGCCCGTCTGCGTGGGATCTCCCTGGAAGCCGTGGCTGGGGCAACCAGCGCCAATTTTTTCCGACTTTTCAGGCCAAATATATTTAATAAAGTACTTTAATTATGACATATATATTATTGAAATTAATAATAATTATATTGTTTATATTTCAGCCACTCGGCGCTATTGCGGATTCCTATGACGAGCTGCTCACCGCGGTCAATTTGAACAACATCCCGATGGCGGAGACACTGTTTGCGAAGGGCATGGACGTAAATACAACGGATCCAAACGCCAACACGCTTCTCATGCTTGCCGCTCGTGATAGCCATATCGACATGGCAAAACGCTTGCTGGAGCGGCGAGCCAAAGTCGCGGCCAGGAACCGCTACGGCGAAACGGCGCTGATGCTGGCCGCGGGAAAAGGTGGCCTGGAAATGGTCAAATTGCTGGTGGAACACGGAGCCGGCGTCAACCAGCCGGGTTGGAACCCGCTTATCTATGCTGCCTGGCAAGGCAAAACGGAGGTGGTCAAGTATCTGTTGGAAAAAGGCGCGGAGATTGACGCCGTTTCGCCGAACGGAATTTCGGCGTTGATGATGGCGGCGCGCGAGGGCCATTTCGATACGGTCAAACTGCTGCTATGGGAAGTCGCCGATCCGAACATCAAGAGCGATTCTGGCATGACGGCCCGGGCTTGGGCCCTGAAAACGGGAAATACCGATATTGCAGACTTGCTGAGACAGGCAGGCGCGAAGGAATAAGCAGTTCGGCTACCAAAAAAGCTAAATGCTGTCATTGCATTTTCAATATGTTAGGTATGGCTGCTATTCCCTCGTTTGGTAATGAGATCTTAGAAGCGCAGGATTCCGCGCAGCGCTTTCACCCCTTCTTGCACCGCATCGGCGGGCGAGGGGCTCTGCGGCTTATCGGCCTGCGCGGGTGACGCATCGGTTTGCGGCGAGGGCTGCGCGGCCGCTTCCGACCCGCGCCGAGGCGCGTTGGCGCTCGCTCGCCGCCCGCCGCCTTCGCGCTCGGCGAGCATGGTCATCGCGGTGGACTTGAGCCGCAGCTTGACCGCCCACTCCTGTTCCCAGACCTGCTTCGGATCCTTCGGCCGCGGCGGATGCACCAGGTTGAGCTCGCTGCCGTAGGCGATAAAATTGAACATCGAAGCGTCGCTCTTGAACACGCCTGCGGGGACGGTACACTCGGTGGTCTGCGGCGGCATCACCACTTTCTCGCGAATCAAGCGCTCGACTTCGGCTGGCGGGATGTAGTCCATGAGCACTTGGCCCATCTCCTGCACTTCGCTGGAGGACCAGGTCACCAGATCGTTCTGGTTGTCGCCCTGGCCCATTGCTGTGGCGAAGTAGCCCGTCGCCGTGGGTACCGTCTTCCATTTCACGGCAAACGCGCCGCCTGGGGTCTTGCGCACCGGGTCAAAGGCGACAGCATCCATGAAATCATGCCGCGCGCCGACCGCGAAGCGGATCTCGGGCGAGTAGTTGCCGGCGATGGTGTGATCGCCCTGCAGCGAGCCCGCGGGAGGCACCGCGCGCGAGTCCTCCTGGTTGGGCCAGGCGCCGTAAGTGCGGTTGCGGCCCGGCGCCGGCCCGCGCGGACGCGAAATTCCGCGGCCGCGGAACGCACGTGCCGCATCCTGCGGATTGAGGCTGGCGAAGTCCATGATCATCGGCTGGCCGGGGCGCACGGTCTCGCCGCAGCCCCAGTAGATCAGCATCCTGCCTTTCGGGCGCTCGAACCCGGTCTCGTCGTCGTGCTCGCGCATCGGCGCGCGCTCGACGCGCGGGGTGAGGAGCGGCAGGTTCTGCCCCATTGCAAGCGCTGGCGGAATGGCGTGCGCCGCGTGGGCTTCGCCACCCGCCTTCAGCGATGAGCCGAGGTCGAGCTTCATCCTCTTGCCCCCTTGCATTCCGGGCGGCATAAGACTGCCCATGCCAGGCGGCATTTCCATGCCCATGCCGCCCGCGGTTTCCACACTCATCCAGTACACAGCGACCGGCGGCTTGATCTGCTGCGTCTGCGCGAGCAAGGGCAGCGGGAGGACCACTGCCAGGGACGCGGCAAGAAGGCGCGATTTCATCGGGGGAACCTCTCTTATTGTGCGATCTTCGCATTATGCACCTTTAGCCGCTGCCAATGCGTCCGCGCATGGTGTTGAAGGTGAAGCCAGGCTTTCTTGCGGGACGAAATCGGATCAGCGGGGCGTGAATGTCGCCAAGGCGACGAAATCGCTTAAGCGACGATTTATTTCCGATAAATCGCGACCATCTTTGACCTTTATCAAATTGCCGGCCTGGACTAGGCGTTAGATTAACTCGCCCTTTTGCTGATTTCCTCCCATCCTTCTGGGCAGAAGGGCTCTTGCGGACACTCGGTTTCCTATTTTCGAGTGTCCGTTTTTCTTTCTGAGACTGGATTCTAGCCGCCCATGGCGGTCTGGACGGCAGCTTGATTTTCATCAACATTCGCGGCTCTACTCCACGCTATGGTGCAAGCATGGCGCGGTCGTAAGAGTGCTGATCGGTGGGCGCCATAATCAAGCCAGCGCCCGGCCTGATCGGTGAATGGACGGTAGGCAAGGGGCGAACCCATGGCGGAGGAGCGGAGCCGCGCACCGACAATACAAATGAAAGGAGTCACAATGAGCTACAAGACCATCCTGGTTCACATTGATCCCGGCAAACGTTGTTTGGTGCGCGTCGATGTCGCAATCCGCCTGGCGCAGCGGCACGATGCCCATCTGGTCGCGCTGCATGCGATCGCGTCGTTTGAACCGCCCGGCTACGTGGTGGCGGAGATGGGACCAGCGCTCATCGAAGCCCAAAGGGAGGCAGCCGCGAAGGAGCTTGCGCGAAGCAAAAGCGAGTTCAACCAACAGGTGTCGGCTGCGGGCTTCAGCAACGTGGAATGGCGCAGCGCCGTCGATGATCTAGTCGATGCGATGACCTTGCACGCGCGCTATGCCGATCTGGTTGTGATCGGCCAGACGGACGCTTCGGAAAACTCGCATGTGCCGGCCGACTTCCCCGCGCGGCTTGTGCTCGCTGCCGGACGGCCGGTGCTGATGCTGCCTACTGTCGGCGGTTTTCCCACGATCGGCAAGCGCATCCTCATCGCCTGGAACCCGAGCCGCGAGGCCACGCGCGCGGTCACCGACGCAATCCCGCTGTTGCAGCACGCCGACAGTGTGTATGTCATGGCGGTCAACCCGAAGGCCCGCGAACACGGCACCGTGCCAGGCGCAGATATCGGACTCTATCTCGCGCGCCACGGCGTGCGCGTGGAAGTTAAGACGGATCACGGCGCCGAGATCGACGTGGGCAACGAACTGCTGTCGCGCGCCGCGGATCTCGACGTCGATCTCATCGTAATGGGCGGGTACGGCCACACGCGGCTGAAGGAGTGGGTGCTGGGCGGGGCCACCCGCACTATTCTGAAATCGATGACGGCGCCGGTGCTGATGTCGCACTGAAATCCGGGTGCGATGGGACTCGCCGGTCCGGACGCCGCGGTCCGGCCCCGGTTTGCGACGCCCCTGCCGCGGCCAGAGGCAGGAACTCATACTGCGCGATTGCGCACCGGCGCCTAGCGCGCCCGGCGCATCCTATGCGAAAATCGCGGCGCCTTGCTGGCCTGCGGTCTTGTATCGCTCACCTGTCTATTTCGTGGATAATTCGGGTTTAGCTAATTTCTAGAGGCGTCATCATGAACACCAGGAAATACGTCTACGCGTTTGAAGAGGGCGACGGCAAGAACAAGATCCTGCTCGGCGGGAAGGGCGCCGGCCTGTGCGAGATGACGCAGATCGGCCTGAACGTGCCGCCCGGCTTTACCGTCACAACGGAGGCGTGCCTCGCCTATCTCGAGACGAACAAACTGCCGGACGGCCTGATGGATGAAATCCAGGCGCACATGGCGGCACTGGAAAAGAAGACCGGCAAGGGTTTCGGCAGCGCCAAGAACCCGCTGCTGATTTCGGTGCGCTCCGGCTCGGCGATGTCCATGCCGGGGATGATGGATACGATACTCAACCTGGGCCTCAACGAAACTTCGCTGCAGGGGCTGATCAAGCAGACCGCGAACCCGCGCTTTGGCTATGATGCGTATCGCCGCTTCATTCAGCTTTTCGGCAAGATCGCGCTGGGCATCGATGACGAACATTTCGATTCCAGGATGGCCGCGCTCAAGCGCAAGCACGATGCGCGCCTCGACCTGGACCTCTCCGCCGAGCACCTCAAGGACCTTGCCGGCGAATACCTGGAGATCGTCAAGCGCCATACCGGCAAGCCGTTTCCGCAGGACCCTTATGAGCAGCTCGAGATCTCGGTGGGCGCGGTGTTTCGTTCCTGGATGGGCAAGCGCGCGGTGGACTATCGCAGGCAGTTCAAGATCACCAAGGACATGGCCAACGGCACCGCGGTCAGCGTCTGCACCATGGTGTTCGGCAACATGGGCAGCGATTCGGGCACCGGAGTCGGCTTCACGCGCAATCCCGGTACCGGCGAGAACGTGATCTACGGAGAATATCTGACCAATGCCCAAGGCGAAGACGTGGTGGCGGGCATCCGCACGCCCAAGCCCATCGCCGAGATGGAACAGGAAATGCCGGAGATCTACCGCCAGTTGGTGGAGCTACACAACCGGCTGGAGTCGCATTACCACGAAGTGCAGGATTTCGAGTTTACCATCGAAAGAGGCACGCTTTACTGCCTGCAGACCCGTAACGGCAAAATGAATGCCCGTGGCATGGTGCGCAGTTCGGTCGAGATGTTCCACGAAAGGCTGATTTCCAAGGAGCGCGCACTACTGCGCATCGAGCCGCCGATGCTGGAGCAATTGCTGGTGCCGCAACTGTCGCCGAATTTCCACGGCAAGTCCCTGGCGCAGGGCCTGCCTGCTTCGCCCGGCGCGGCCTCGGGCAAGATTGTGTTCGACGCCAACACCGCGGAGGCGCGCGGCAACGCGGGCGAGAAGGTGATCCTGGTGCGCGAGGAAACCAAGCCGGAGGACATCCACGGTTTTTTCCGGGCGCAGGGCATTCTCACCAGCCGCGGCGGCAAGACCTCCCATGCGGCAGTGGTCGCGCGCGGCATGGGCAAACCCTGCGTATCCGGCTGCGAGCAGATCGTGATCGACGACAAGGCGCGCAGCGCCGTCATCGGCGAGACCACCTTGCACGAGGGCGACGTCATCACCATCGACGGCGGCACCGGGCATGTCTACGCCGGCGAAGTGCCGACCGTGGAAGCCGAGTTTTCGGAGGAAATGGGCACCCTGCTGGCCTGGGCGGACGAGGTGGCGCAACTGAAAGTGATGGCCAACGCCGACACGCCGGAGGATGCGATCCGCGCGCGGGAATTCGGCGCCGTCGGAATCGGCCTGGTCCGCACCGAGCGCATGTTCAACAGCACCGATCGCCTTCCCATCATGCAGGAAATGATCCTGGCGGAAACAGTGGAGGAACGCCAGGCGGCGCTGGACCGGCTGCTGCCGATCCAGCGCTCGGATTTCATGGGAATCTTCAAGGCGATGAAAGGGCTGCCGGTGACCATACGCCTGCTCGATCCGCCGATGCACGAATTCCTTCCGACCGCGGCGCAGCTCGAGCTGGAGATCGCCCACCTGCACCATTTGCGCGATACCATCAAAGGCCTGGAGGAATTGCCGGACACGCTGAAGCTGCTCAACCCCAGGCTGTACCAGCAATATGCCGACGGTCTGACCAAGCTCGTGGGCGGTTTGCACGCCTTCAAGGAATCGCATTTGGAAGAAGACGTGATTCTCAAGAAGGAAGGGACCCTGAAAAAAGTGCGCGCGCTGGCCGAGGTCAACCCGATGCTGGGTCACCGCGGCGTGCGCCTGGGCATCAGCTATCCGGAAATCTACTCGATGCAAATCCAGGCGATTCTCGAAGCCGCGGCCTTGTGCGCCAGGGAAGGCATCGAAATCTATCCCGAGATCATGGTGCCGCAGGTCGCCACGGTGGAAGAGCTCATGCGCATCCACAGCAAGGTGCAGCGCATCCACAAGGTGGTGGAACTGACCCACGGCATCAGCGTGCAATTCAAATTCGGCTCCATGCTGGAAGTGGTGCGCGGCTGCCTGCGCGCGGGCCGCATGGCTCAAGACGCGGAGTTCTTCTCTTTCGGCACCAACGACCTGACCCAGGCCACATTCTCGTTCAGCCGCGAGGATGCGGAGAACAAGTTCCTGCCGACCTACCTCGAGACCGGCATCCTGCAGGACAACCCGTTCGAGGTGCTGGACATCAAAGGCGTGGGGCAGTTGATGAAAATGGCGGTCGAGAGCGGCCGCCAGACCCGGCCGGAATTGAAGGTAGGCATCTGCGGCGAGCACGGCGGCGATCCCGCCTCGATCCACTTTTGCCATCACATCGCGATCAACTACGTGTCTTGCTCCGGGCCGCGCGTGCCGATCGCGCGCCTCGCGGCGGCGCAGGCCAAGCTGCTGGAGGGGAGTTACAAAGGCATTAACTGAGGGCCAGGATTCAACCCGTGCGCATGGCCTGGTTCGTCTATTTGATCGAGTGCAAGGACGGGAGCATCTACACCGGTATCGCCGTGGACGTAGCTGCGCGCTATGCCGTGCACGTGAGCGGCAAGGGCGCGCGTTATACCCGTTCCCATCCGCCGCGGCGACTGCTCGCGGCTATCGAATATGCCGATCGATCGGCCGCATCCAAGGCAGAGCACCGGATCAAACGTTTGTCCCCGCGCGACAAGCGAGAACTCGGCCGCCGGCATGGGGTCCGATGAAGCATATCGGGCGAAGTGGCAATCATGTTGCAAATCTCCGATAAGGTCACGATCCCGGCCAGGGAGATCGAGCTCAGCGCCATTCGCGCCCAGGGAGCGGGGGGACAGAATGTAAACAAGGTTTCCAGCGCCATACACCTACGCTTCGACATCGGCGCATCATCGATCCCCGATTTCTACAAAGAACGCTTATTGAAGCTTAAGGATCAGCGCATCACCAAGGAAGGCATCATAGTCATCAAGGCGCAGCAGCATCGAAGCCGGGAAATCAACAAGGAAGAGGCGTTGAGGCGGCTGCAGGAACTCATCAAAAGCGTTTCCTTGTCCCCCAAGAAACGCAAACCGACCAAGCCGACGCGGAGTTCGCAGAAAAAACGGCTCGACAGCAAAACCAGACGCGGCGAGGTCAAGCTTGCCCGAGCCAAGGTCACGGACAGCGTCTGAGAACCTGCTGCAAAAAAGGTAGCGCCTACTCTTATATTCCCTGATTTGTCTCGGATTGACAAAGATCAAGAGACACAGAGATCAAGAGACACAGAGATCAAGAAACACAGAGATCAAGAAACACAGAGATCAAGAGAGCTTGGCAAGCTCCGGCGTAAATGGTGCAATATGATGGTTTCGCGGAGTTGCCGCAGACGCCGTTCGAGGCGCTTTCTGGAAAAGGTGGTCACATGAACATGGAACAACGCATCCAGATCCGTGACCTGGATGTCTACGCTGTCGCGGACAAGGGCGACGAGGAGTTAAAGAGGGGATCGACCGGGCTCCCGCATACGGCGCTAGAACTGCTGGTGCTGCTCGACGGCAAGACGAGTATTGCCGAGATTGCCAAGCGAACCAAGGTGCTCTCAGCCGAGGAAATCCGGCAAACTGCGCAAATGCTGGCGCAGGGCGGCTACATTAAGCCGGCCACGCCGGAGCAGGAACTGAATCTCGATTTCAGCTATTTCTTCGCCGACCAGCCGGCGGCCGAACCGTCTGCGCAAGTAGCGGAGCAGGCGCGCGGCGAAGCCGAGAGCGGCACAGCGGCGCTGAAGCTCAACGGCTATTACGTGAGCATCGCGCGCAAGTCGGCCAGGAAGATCCAGCCGGCGAGCGGTTTGAGCTATTCGGTCCTGGTTGTCGAGGACGACCCCGAGTTGCAGCGCGCGCTCAAATTTCTGCTGACCATGGAACAATTCGTGCCGCGACTTGCATCCAACCGCGACGAGATCCTGGAGGCGCTGCGCACACTGCCTTTGCCCGACGTGGCCTTGCTCGACGTGGAGCTGCCCGACGCCAACGGTTTCGACGTTCTGGCGCGAATGCGCCAGCATCCGCAGCTGAAATCGATCCCGGTCATCATGCTCACCGGCCAGGCCCGGCGCGAAGACGTCATGCGCGGGTTGGCTGGGGGGGCCGATGGCTACATTACCAAGCCATTCGATCGCGATGTTCTGCTCACCGGCATCAGGGCAGTGCTCGGACTGGGCTAGCCGCCGCGCCAGCGAGCGCCCAGTTACTTTGACGAGCAGATGTCGCTCGCGCGCTGAACCGGAGCCGCGCCCAAGCCGGGTTCCGTGAAACCGACGCAAACCGTTGCGGTACGCGGGCGGCGACGCGATAATCCGGGGCGCGTCGTCTGCCCCCTGAAACCCACCCCGACCCCGACATGACCGATATTCCCGCTTCAACCGCGCTCTGGCGCTTTCGTGTCCTCGACCTGTCGCGCGTCCGCGCCGGCCCGACTTGCGTCAAGCAGCTCGCCGATTTCGGCGCCGACGTGATCAAGATCGAATCGCCGCCGGGCGTGGATCCGAACGAAGGCATGGGCGGGCTCCGCGACGGCCCGGATTTTCAGAATCTGCACCGCAACAAGCGCGCAATGACGCTCAACCTCAAGCTGCCCGAAGGCCGCGAAGTTTTCGCCCGTCTGGCCGAAAAGGCGGACGTCGTGGTCGAGAACTATCGTCCCGACGTCAAGTTCCGCCTCGGCATCGACTACGAGTCCCTCAAGGCGATCAATCCGCGCATCGTCCTCGCCAGCATTTCCGGTTTCGGCCAGGACGGACCCTACCGCGAGCGGCCGGGTTTCGATCAGATCGCACAGGGCATGAGCGGCCTGATGTCGGTCACCGGTTTTCCCGGCCAGGGCCCGATGCGCACCGGCGCGGCGATCGCCGACGTCAGCGCCGGCCTGTTTGCTGCGCTCGGCATTCTGACTGCGCTGCTCGAGCGTGAAGTCTCGGGGCAGGGCCAGTGGGTGCAGTCGTCGCTGTTGATGTCAGGCATTGCGCTGCTCGATTTCCAGGCGGCGCGCTATCTGATGGACGGCGAAGTGCCGCCGCAGGTCGGCAACGACCATCCGACCAGCATGCCAACCTCGGCCTACACCACCGCCGACGGCTACATCAACGTCGGCGCCTCGGGCGAGGGCATGTGGAAGCGGCTGTGCCCGGCGATCGCGCGCCCGGAACTGTTGCAGCGCGCCGAATTCCAGGGCGGCGCCAACCGCGCCAAAAACCGGAAGGCGCTCAACGCGGAGCTGAATGCGGCGTTTGGTGCGAAAAAAAGCGACGAGTGGATCTCCATCCTCAATGAGGCGGGCGTGCCCTGCGGGCCGATCTACAGTATGGACCAGGTATTCGCCGATCCGCAGGTGCGGCATTTGCAGGCGGCAGCGATGGTAAAGCATCCGGTATTGGGCGAAATTCGCGTAGTCAATCAGGCTGTGGCGCTGTCGCGCACGCCGGCGACGATGGTGAGCGCGACCCCGGAAATCGGACAACACACCGGCGAGGTGCTGGCCGAGGTTGGCTATAGCGCCGCCGACATCGCCACATTGCGCAAAAACAAGGTGATTTAGAGCGCCTAACGGAATTAGCGTTTAGCGGCTGATTTCTTGGGAGCACTAGGGTAGGTATCTCCCTCATTGTGAAACAGGTTCTAAGGAGTGGTCATGGCTGAACTCATTACACGTAAGGAAAACGCCGTCGGCTGGGTGATATTCTCCAACCCGGCCAAGCTCAACGCGGTCACGCACGACATGTGGATGGCGCTGCCCGGCAAGATCGCCGCATTGGACGCCGATCCCGAAGTGCGCATGATCGTGATCACCGGCGACGGGGACAAGGCCTTCATTTCCGGCGCCGATATTTCGCAGTTCGAGAAAACGCGCGGCAGCGCCGAAGCTCAGGCGATCTACAACCGCAGCGTCGTAGACGCCTACGAAGCTCCGGCGCGTTGCAGCAAACCGGTGGTGGCCAAGATCCGCGGCATCTGCATGGGCGGAGGCCTGGGGCTCGCCGCAGCCTGCGATGTACGCATCGCTGCCGCAGACGCGGTATTCCGCATGCCGGCGGCGCGCCTCGGGCTGGGCTATAACTTCACCGGCATCAAGCGCTTCGTGCAGCTTCTGGGCGTGGCCAATACTTCGGATATTTTCTTCTCGGCGCGAAAATTCGACGCGGCGGACGCGCTCGTTATGGGTTTCGTCAACCGCATCGTGCCAGTCGCTGATCTCGACCGCGAGGTGGCGGCGTATTGCGAACTGGTGGCGGAAAACGCGCCGCTTACCATGGCCGCGGCCAAGTTCGCCATTCTCCAGACGGGGCTGGACCCGGACGCGCGCGATTTGGAACAGGCCGCGCGCATGATCGAAGCCTGCTTCAGCAGCGAGGACTATCGCGAAGGCCGGCGGGCATTCATGGAGAAGCGCAAACCGAATTTCACCGGGAAATAAGCCTCGCGCGACCCTCTGGCGTCAAGGGTCTGGAGCGACAGTCGCTTGCCGCCATGCGCCGAAGATTGCCGCGAAGCGTTGCCGCGCTGCAATTAGCGGCAGACCAGCACCGGTATCTTGCTGTGTATTAGGACCTTGTGCGTTTCGCTGCCCAGCACCAGGCCGGATAGTCCGTGCCTGCCGTGGGAGGCCATGAAAATCAGATCGCATTTCTTCTTCTTGGCAGCGTCGATGATGGCTTGGTAGGGGCTGTCGCTAATGACGTGCATCACCTCGCACGGCACTTTCTCCACCTCCGCTTCGACTTCGATCGTGGACAGGCATAGGCGCGCTTGCTTCTCCGTCGCCTCGGCGCGCGTCTTGGCCGAGGGCGCACGCAGGATATAGCCGTCGCCGTAGTAGGTTGAGCTGTAATCGGGCGTGGCGTAAAAGCCGGTGATCCTGGCGCCTACTGCCTTGGCGAGTTTGACCGCCTGTTTGACGGTCTTGACCGAAAGCTTGGAGCCGTCGGTCGGAACGAGGATGTGTTTGAACATATTGTTTCCTTTCTGCTTGGTCGTGGTGTGCTTGCTGTCGCACGAGCAACGCCGTCCGCGCACCGGGAGAAGCGGCTGTCGGCTAAGCTTAGGTCGCCGATTCCGCCGGGGTTTGACCAAAGTCAAGGCAAACTTGAAATGGTGACAAAGCGCCGGTCCCGGGCGAGCGCTCTTTTCAGTCGTCCGAACTGACGCTGCGTATGGTGACGCCACCGGATTTTTCGTCATGCTCGAGTTTGAGCAGCTTTCTCGCCCCGGCCTCTTCGAGCAGCTTGCCGAACGAGCGGAAGCCATAGAAGGCTTCGTTGAAGCCCGGGTTGCGGCGCTTCAGCGCCTGCTTGACCATCGAGCCCCAGATTTTCTCCTCCTCGCCGCGTTCGGCGATGAGTGCCTCGACGGTTTCCATGACAATGTCCAGCGCCTCCTGCTTCTTGTCGCTCTCGTCCTGCGGCAGGGTCTTGGCGACCGCGCCGGAGGCGGCTTTGAGCGTCGGTTTTTTGCGCAACTGTTTTTTTGCCTTTTCGCGCGCCAGGTCGTCGTAATAGATGAACTCGTCGCAGTTGGCGATCAGCAGGTCGGAGGTGGAGTTCTTCACCCCGACGCCGATCACCGTCTTGTTGTTCTCTCGCAGTTTGGAGACGAGCGGTGAAAAATCGGAATCGCCGCTGATGATGACGAAGGTATCGACATGCGACTTGGTATAGCACAGGTCCAGGGCGTCGACTACCATGCGGATGTCGGCCGAGTTCTTGCCCGACTGGCGCACGTGCGGAATTTCGATCAGTTCGAACGCCGCCTCGTGCATGCCGGCCTTGAACTCACGGTAGCGCTCCCAGTCGCAATAGGCCTTTTTCACCACGATACTGCCCTTGAGCAGCAGTCTCTCCAGCACTTTGGTAATGTCGAACTTGTCGTATTTGGACTCGCGCACGCCGAGGGCGACGTTTTCGAAATCGCAGAACAGTGCCATGTTGATGTCGGCGGCCGCGGTCATGGTGATCTCCGGTGAGTATGGATGGTACGGTGGCTTATGTGGCCGGCAGCAGGACCGGGCGCAACGCGGGCCGAGAGGCGTGCGGCGCCTTTCCTTGCAATTGCCGCTATCCTAGCGCGGAATCGCAGTCGGCGCGCAATTCCGGCTCGGGTCCAAGTCTGCTAGCATTGCCGGCATTGTGTGCGAAACTTACTTCGGCTGACAATCCGGGCGCGCGTGACCGGGGATAAGACAGTTTCGCGTCCAACGGTGATCTTCGATCTCGGCGGCGTGCTGATCGGCTTCGACTGGATGCGCGCCTGCGCGCGTCTGGAGGCGGCCGGCGGAGCGCCGGCCGCGGTCATTCGCGACCTCATCCTCGGCGGCGCGGAGAAAGTCGGATTCGATACCGGCCGCCTGGGTCCGCGGGAATTCGCCGCACGCTGTTGCGCCGCCATCGGGGTGAGTCTGCCCTATGCCGAGTTCGCCGACATCTGGTGCGACATTTTTACCGAGAAGCGCGAGGTGACCGGTCTGCTGGATGAAATCGGCAGGCATGCGGATCTCGTGCTGCTATCCAATACCGATCCCCTGCATATCGACTGGGTGCGCAGTCGCTGCGGTTTTCTGGCGAAATTCCGGCGGCTGGTGCTTTCCTACGAAGTCGGTCATGCCAAGCCGGCGCGGCAGATGTTCGAGCGCGCAATCGGACTGTGCGCTCCGGGAACCAGGATGATCTATTTCGACGACGTGGCCGAATTCGTCTCGGCCGCGCGCGCCTGCGGTTTGCCGGCGGAACAGTTCGTCGACGCGCTCAAGCTCAGGCGCGATCTTGAGCGATTTGGGGTGCTATAGACACCGGTCCTAGTTCGCGGACTGTCGCCGATGCCCGGATACTGCGACAGCATAGACAAAACGGATTCTTGGGGTTAGCCTCAATATCCATAGACGCCCTTAATAAGGAATCCCATGTTTTCACCAGATTATTTCAACGAGTTTGGCGCCAAGGGCTTGCCAGGACACCTCGGTATCGTTGTCACGTACGTAGGCGAAGGCGAGGTCAGGGCAGAGGTCCAGGCGAAACCTTTTCTAATGGCGCCGAACGGCATCTTGCACGCTGGCAGCGTAGTGACGCTCGCTGACACATCGGCAGGTTACGGGTGTATCGCTAGTCTCCCGCCCGCCGCTTCCGGGTTTACAACAATCGAGCTCAAGTCCAACCACCTTGGCGCGGTCCGAGGGGGAACCGTCGAGTGTGTTGCCAGGGCCGTTCACCTTGGAAGGACTACGCAAGTGTGGGATGCCGTTGTCAGCCACAAGGAATCAAATAAGACCATCGCCATGTTCCGTTGCACGCAGTTGGTGATCTATGCGAAGCAAAGCGCCTAACCCGCTCGATCTGACGTCCCCCGGCATGCCCCGGTCTGCGGCTCGGCTTAGTTTCAATCGCGCCATGACCCGTCAGGAGTTCTCGGTTTTGCCGTGGCTGGAGACCCAGCGAGGGCCCAACCAGGCCGACACGAGCTAGAATTCGCGAACCCGATCCCCTTGGTTCTCTGATCCTTTCGGATTCGATATCAAAGCAGCAGCAACCGTTTCCAGGAGACCGCAATGACCCTGAAAGGCAAGACCCTGTTCATCACCGGAGCTTCGCGCGGCATCGGCCTCGCCATCGCCAAGCGCGCGGCCGCCGACGGCGCCAACATCGTCATCGCGGCCAAGACGAAGGAGCCGAACCCGAAGCTGCCGGGCACGATTTACACAGCCTCCATGGAGGTCGAGGCCGCCGGAGGCCGGGCCCTGCCGCTCGCCGTCGATATCCGCGAGGAGGGGGTTGTGCTCGCCGCCGTCGCCAAGGCGGTGGAAACTTTCGGCGGCATCGATATCCTGGTCAACAACGCGAGCGCCATCAGCTTGACCGACACCGAGCACACGCCGATGAAGCGTTACGACCTGATGAACGGCATCAATGCGCGCGGCACCTATCTTTGCACCCAGGCCTGCTTGCCCGAGCTGAAGAAGGCCGCCGCCGCGGGCCGCAACCCGCAAGTGCTGAACCTGTCGCCGCCGCTGTCGATGCAGCAGCGCTGGTTCGCGCCGCACACGGCCTACACCATGGCCAAGTACGGCATGAGCTTGTGCACGCTCGGCCATGCGGGCGAGTTCAGGAAATACGGCATCGCCGTCAACAGCCTTTGGCCGCGCACCGTCATCGCCACCGCGGCGCTGCAGATGATCCCGGGCGTGGACGTGAACCGGGGCCGCAAGGCGGAGATTCTCGCCGATGCGGCGTATCTCATCCTTACCGGGCCGAGTTCGAACAGCGGCAACTTCTACATAGACGATGAGGTGCTGGCAGCCCACGGGATGACGGATCTGGAGAAATACTCGGTCAAGCCGGGAACGAAGAACTTCATTCCGGATTTCTTCTTGGACTGAGGCGGCCCTGCGCCGCTTTATCGGCAAATCGACAAGGGCCGCTCGGACGATGCTACAATATGACTATCTCCGTGACCATCTGGTCATGGAATCATCCGGGGGAGCAGCATGGGTGCCTACAGCATTGCCGAAGCCAAAGCCCATTTGAGCGCCCTGCTGGAACAGGTCGCGCGCGGTGAGGTGGTCACGCTGACCAAGCGCGGCAAGCCGGTCGCTCGTATCGTGCCCGCGGGCCAACTGCCTGCCAAGCCAAAGCTTGATCTGGTTGCATTGCGCAAATTCCGGGCCGACCTGCCTGTGGCCCGCATTAATTCCGCGGAAATGGTGCGCAAGATGCGCGCTGAAGCGGACGGCTGGTGATTTACGCGGACACGAATGTTCTGCTCTCGCTGTTCTGCCCGGACAGCCTGAGCGCAGCGGCGGCGGCGTGGTACGAGAATGCGAGCGAGCCGGTGTGCATCAGTCCTTGGACGGTGATGGAATTCCGCTCGAACATGGGACTGCGGGTGCGCAAAGGCTTGCTGCCCCGCGGGAAGAGCATGGCGGTAATGAGGCAATTCGATTCCGCGACCATCGCCAATTTTCACCTGCTTGCGCCTGCTCATGAGCATTTCATTCGCGCCGGCGAGTGGCTGGCCAAACCCGAATGTGCCTTGCGCAGCGCCGATGCGCTGCATCTTGCCATTGCATTCGGCCATGGTTGCAAACAGTTCGTCAGCTTCGATCTGGCATTGGGCGCAGCGGCGAAGAAGCTCGGTTTGCCCGTTGTCGGGCTGAAGGCCTGACTGCCACGAGTGTCGGCAGCTACCGATGAAAATACTCGAATACATCGGCCTCGACACCTTCCGCGTCAAGGCCAGCTATCGCAAGGTGGCCGATGCCATCGCGCGCCGGGACTTTCGCGCGGCGCAGGTGAAGAAGCTGGCCAATCTCGGCCATGGGAAGTTCTACCGCGCCAAGCTCGACGACGCCGACCGCCTGCTGTTTTCCCTGGTCCGGCACGGGGACGAGGTCTGCGCCCTGATGCTGGAAGTGATCGCCAATCACGATTACGACAAGTCGCGCTTCACCCACTGGCAGCGCCGAGGCTACGGCGCTTTCGAGACTGCGGCAATTCTGGAAGCCTGGAAGCACCTGCCCGCCAATGTGGTGCGACCCGAGCGTAACCGGCGAGCGCATCTTTCGAGCGTGCTTTCGCGCAATGAGGTCGAACGCGACTATGCCTACAATCGGGCGCTGTTCATGCGCGCCGCCCAAGGCTGGTATCAATTCAATCCGAAACTCCTGGTGCGTCGCCGGCAGGGCGACGAGGAGCTATGGACGCCGATCTACGCCGCGCTCAATCTGCCGCTGATCAACGAGTTTTCCCGGGAAGATGGCTGGGAAAGCGTGTGGGACCGGATCGCCGCTTACCTGGCCCTGGCAGGAATGCCCGAGCGCACGATTCCGATCGCCGCCGAACGCGCGCTCGCGCGCAAGGAGGCGTTGGCGCGCGAACGGGAAAAGCATGAGACCGAAGCGCGTACCGCCCTCGAACGCCGGCGGGAACGGCCGGCCGCAAGCCGGCCTGCACGGCACTGAAGCGTGAAGATTCCCTAGAATCAAACTTCACATATTCGGATAATTCGGCCCGCCGCCGCCCTCGGGCACGACCCAGTTGATGTTCTGCGTCGGGTCCTTGATGTCGCAGGTCTTGCAATGCACGCAGTTCGCTGCATTGATCTGCAGCCTGTCGCTGCCATCGTCGTTCTTGACGAATTCGTACACGCCCGCCGGGCAGAAGCGTTGCTCGGGCCCGGCGTACAGGGCGAGATTGACGTTCACCGGGACGGAGGCGTCCTTGAGCGTCAGGTGGCAGCGCTGGTTTTCCTCATGGTTGACGTTGGATATGAACAGGGATCCGAGCTTGTCGAAAGTGAGTTTGCCGTCGGGCTTGGGGTAGTCGATCCTGGGACAATCGGCGGCTTTCCTGAGCTGGCTGTGGTCGTCGTGGTTGTGCAGTGTCCAGGGCGCCTTGCCCTGGAACACGAAGGTGTCGATCGCTGAGTACGCGAGCCCGCCCCACAAACCCCAGCGGAAAGACGGACGGATGTTGCGCACGCGGTAGAGTTCATCCCAGATCCAGGTACTGCGGATTTTTTCCGGATAGCTGGTGACTTCTTTCGTTCCCTCCTGCGCCAGTGCGTCGTACACCGCTTCGGCCGCGGTCATTCCCGATTTCATCGCGGTGTGGGTGCCCTTTATCTTGGCGTTGTTGAGAAAACCGGCCGTGTCGCCGACGAGCATGCCGCCGGGAAAAGTGAGCTTGGGCAGCGACTGGAATCCGCCCTCGCTGATCGCGCGCGCGCCGTAGGCGATGCGCCGCCCCTCCTCGAAAAAACCGCGAATCGCCGGGTGCGTCTTGAAG